>CAVDXJ010000321.1:0-2740 GCA_963612765.1 Oscillospiraceae bacterium | reverse complement strand
ATGGAGCCGACAATGGGACTCGAACCCATGACCCCCGCTTTACGAGAGCGATGCTCTACCAACTGAGCTATGTCGGCGCACAACCAATTAGATTACAGAAACCCGCGCGCAGTTTCAAGCCTGGATTTTAAAGCAGGCGCAAGACGCCGCGCACCAGGCGCTCGAAGTCGTCGGCATGCTCGCCGGCCTCGGCCAGCACGCTCTCGTGCGTCACGGAGGGCGCCCCGGCCTCATTAGCGGCCAGCGTCAAGCCCAAAACGTTCATCTCAAGCGCCTTGGCCATAATGACCTCGCACACCGTGCTCATGCCCACATACGACACGCCCAGCGCCCGCAGCATCGCGGCCTCGGCCGGGGTCTCGAAGCTCGGCCCCAGCACGCCCGCGTAGACGCCCTCCTCGACGGCGATGCCCAAGTCATCGGCCACACCACGCGCGATGGTGCGCAGATACGGCGAGAAAGCCTCGTTCATGTCGACAAACGGCGTCTCAACGTCGCGCAGCTCGTCCCACTCGGCCAGCGGGTTTCTCGCCGTCAAGTTGATCTGGTCGGTCAGGATGCCGAGGCCGGTGTGGGCGTTGCCAGCCACGGCGCCCGTCGCGCACGCGAAAATGATGTCACGGCAGCCCAGACGGTGGGCGTGGCGCACCAGCGAGGTGACCTCGGCGGCCGAGTAGCCCTGGTACAGGTGGATGCGGCCCGGGTACACGACCACGGGCACGTCGTCGATCGAGCCCACCGTGGCCTGGAAGCTGTGCCCCTCAACGGGGTTGGCAGACACCGGGAAGCCCTCGATGTCATGGTAGTCGATGCGGCGCACGGGCTTGACCAGCCCGGCCAGGTGGCCCAGGCCAGAGCCCAAAACGATCGCGACGGGGTTCTCGACAGACGGTTTGCAGGACTTAACGACATCTTCGCTAACCACGCAAATCCCCTCCTTCTTGAGCCGGGCGGCAAACACGCCGTCGCCGGCAGTCAGTGTTCCAGTGTAGGTTCCATCGTAGATGAGATTTACCCCGCACGACGGACTTTTTGCCTTAAGAACGGCAAGCGGCGCCCCGCAGTCCCGGACGGCTGCCAGGCACTTCTCGGCACCGGCCGCAAACTCGCAGGTCACGTCGGAACCATCGGCGAGAAGAACGCGGCTGCCCTGCCGCTCGGCGGGCGGTCGCGGCACAAAAAGCCCCGCGGCCCTCTCGGGGCACACGGGGCAGGTATCGCATTTGCTTGCCAGGTCGATCACGGCCGCGCAGGGCTTGGCCGAGCCGTCGAAACGAACATGCTCGCCCAAAAGGCATGCGCTGACCGCGACGCGCATCGCTAGACCGCCAAAGAGCCGATCTGGATGGTGGCGTTGGAAAGCAGGGTGTTGACGTAGGCCAGCCACTGGGTCGAGATCGACGAGTAGGCCGAGCTGTACTTGGAGGAAGCAACGTAGTAGGCAGCCTGGGCGGCAGCGTAGGTCGCGGAGTCGTTGGTGATGGTGTAGGTGGAAAGCGCGGCGTAGTAGTCGCCGTCGGTGGAGGCCCAGGTGTTGTTGGCAGAGTCCCACTCATCGCCGGCGAGGTTGATGATGTAGCTCGCGTAGTCGGCGGTGGCCACGTCCTCCTGGCCGTCGGCAGGCGAATCGGGAGCCGTGGGGGTGGCGGGCAGCTCGGTGGTCACCACGGAGTTGCGCAGCTTTACCATGATGGCAGAGGCCTTGAGGGTCGACTTGGCGGTGTCCTCGTCAATGCCGTACTGGCTGGCGATGGTGGCGTAGTCGTCGGAGCCCATGGTGGAGCTGGCGTACTCGGCGACCTCGTCATCGGTGACGGTGATGCCTTCCTTCTCGGCCGCGGCAGAGACGATAGCGTTGCGCACGTACGAGATGACCTCGTCGGCGGTGGGGACGGTGTAGTTGCTGTCGTCGTCCTTGGCGCTGTCAAGGGTAGAGTTGACGAGAATGACCTCGCGCGCGGTGACGTTGGTGGTCTTGCCGTCATAGGTGTAGGTGGCGATGGTGCTGTCGAGCTGGTCCTCGGACAGCGCGGTCTTACCGGCGAGCGCGACGGTGGAGCCGCTGCCCAGCAGGAAGTGGCCGGCAAGGACGCCCACCACAACGGCGATCACGACGCACACGACAAAGACGGGCAGGGCGACGCCCTTGGGGGCGGTGGCAGAGGCCTCGGCGGCCGGGGCAGCCTCGGCGGCGGGTACCTCGTCGGCAACCGGGGCGGCCTCGGGCTCGGAAGCAACGGCGGGGGCGGCCTCGGTCGTCTCGGCCGCGGTCACGTCCTTCTTCTCGTCCTCTGCAGAGACGTTCTTCTCGTCAGACATCAATAAAAACCTTTCATTGGGACAAACAATCAACTTTTGAGTTGTATCACAGGCCGCAGCTTGGTTTGCTTAACAATACCCAAGCCACAAGGCCGTCACGTGAGCACAGCGTCGCGGTGCGACGCAGGCGGCGGCCCCTACCCCAGCGCCGAGATAATCTGCGCGGAGAAGGACTTGATGTAGCCCTGGCCGTTCTCTGCGTCGAACTTCACGCGCGCCGCGAGCTTCTCGCCGGTCTCTTTAGAGATCTTGCCCTGGGCCAGGCCTAGAAGGCCGCCCAGCATGTCGCGGTACTCGGCGTCGCCGTGGTAGCACTGGATGGCCTCGTCGAGAAGGGGCCACACCTCGTCGGAGCGCTCGGGCGCAGAGGCGCCGTAGCGGCACAGGAAGACGAAGGAGGCCAGGCGCACCATGGACGAGC
>CAVDXJ010000320.1:0-2746 GCA_963612765.1 Oscillospiraceae bacterium | reverse complement strand
AGGCGGGGGTGCCTCGTCCCGCATGGAAGGGAGCCGCGCGACCTGAGCCCCGGGAAAAGCCCAGGCTGACCGCTTACCCTTGGGACTTGGCCGCTCGGCGCGCGCCGCCCGGCCAAGTCTCGGCGAGCCTTAGTCCACGTTCTTGATGAGCAGGATAAAGACGACGCCCACGAGGATAAGAGCCGCGGCGACGGGGAAGGCAAGGAAGTACGAGCCGGTGTTCACGACGATGATCGAGGTCAACACGGGGCCCAAGATCTGGCCGATGGTGTTTGCGATGTTGAGGATGCCAAGGTCCTTGCCGGCGTTTTCTTGGTCGGGCAGGACATCGACGTTGAGCGCCTGGTCAACCGAGGAGTAGACGCCGTAGCCCAGGCCGGCAAAGAGCGCGAAGATGTACATGCTAAAGGCGTTCTTAAGCAGCCACGGCGCGGCGATGCCAATGCAAATCATGACGCATGCCACGACGATGATCGGCTTGCGGCGTCCGATCTTGTCAGAAATGGTGCCCGAAGTAAGCGACGCCACAAACGAGACAACCATGGTCACGACGGACATCTTGGCAAGCACCGCGCCGGCGTCGGTCACAGACAGACCAACGTACTTCTCAAGGATATAGAGCTGGTAACCGTTGATGCAGAAGTAGCCAAAGATAAAGAGCAGGCGGCCAAAGAGGGCCAGGTAGAAGTCGCGGCAGTTCTTGGTGGGCGGGATGAACATGCGAAGGATCGACGAGAGCTGGAACTTCTCGGCGGCCTCGCCGGGGGCAAGGGCAGCGGACTTCTCGGCGGGCCAGATGATCACGGTCAGGATACCCGAGCACACCCAGGCCACGGTGCCAAAGAGAAAGCCCGGGACGGGGTTGGTGAGGAAAATCGAACCCAGGATGGAGCCCACGGACTGGCCGATCGTAGCGCCGGCGCCATAGAAGGCCGAGAGCGTGCCGCGCTTGTTGAGCGGGATGCGGTCGGAGAGGACGGCAATCGAGGGGCCCAGCATGCAGTTGAGGCCCACCTGCAGCACGCACCACGAGGCCACGATCATGGGCAGCGTCACAGCCACCGAGGTGCTGTAGTAGGCCGCGGCGCAGATGATGCCGCCGGCCACGATAAACGGGGTGCGCTTGCCAAAGCGGCTGCGGCAGTGGTCGGAGAGGGCGCCAAAGACCAGATTGGAGACCAGCGCGAACACCATGCCAAACGAGTTCATGGCCGCAAGGATCTGCTCGCCGGTCATGCCGATGTCAAGGGTATTGAAGCGCTCGGGGAGAAGGACGTTGGAGGCCATCGAGCCCGCGCCCATCCACATGATGCCAAAGATGATGAAGCCCACCATAAAGCGCCAAAGCGAGGCCTTGGGCAGCGGCTGGCCCGTATCGGGGGCGATGACCGAAGGGTCAAGTGTTGTCTCTTGGCTCATTGTGCTGTTCCTTTCTAGGTTGTCTACCTGTGGGTTTGTTGGTTACAGCGCTGTAAGCTTTATCGACAAGAGGGATAGTACGGCGTGGTTACAGCTCTGTAAGCGCAATTCCGGTGAACGGTAGATTGAAGCGCTTTAACGGTTTGTTTTTTGCGGAAACGGGCCGGGTTTCGAACATGCTTTCGCGCTTGGCTATAGAGTTGTGAGCTGGTTTTAGGATTTCGCGGCGCCGGGCGCGCCGCCATGCGCAAAGGACGTTTGATGGCAGAGAAGAAAAAGGCGGCGGCGCCAAACACCCCCGCGGCGCAGGAGCGTCGCGACCAGATTGTCAAGGCCGCCGTCAAGGTCATCAACGAGGCGGGCCTGACGGGCTTCTCGCTTCCCGCCGTGGCGGCCGAGGTCGGGATCAGCCACGTGGCCGTCCTGCACTATATGGGCAGCAAGAAAGACCTGTTGCTCGAGGTAATCAAGCGCGCCTACGACAAGCAGCCCGGCGAGGTCGAGTACCTGCAGGCATACCGCCCCGGCGGCTCGCGCGAGGGCGAGCGCCCGCTCATTCCCCAGTACGCGCGCATGATCGTCGAGGCCAACGTCGCCCGCCGCGAGCTGGTGCTTTTGTTCCATACCCTCAACGTGGACGCATGCCTGCCCGGCAGCGTCACCCACGAGTACTTCCTCGAGCGCACGCACGACGCGCTGGACAAGGACGGCGTCGAGCTGCCTTGGCTTGTGCCAGAGGGAGTCGACGTCAAGACGGCCTTCTCGTGCACGTGGGCGGCAATCTATGGGTTGGAGGGTCGCTGGTTGGCGGCGCCCGACGAGATCGACCTTCTTGCCGAGTGGACCCGTTTCGAGGACTTTTTATTCCCCCTGCCCCAGTGGGAGGGGTTCAGGTAGGCGGTTTTGGGCCCGCGAGGGCTTCGAAAATCAAAAAACGCGACAAGTAAGCCAACGAAATCGGCTTGGTCGAGTAGCCGGGCATTCTACAAAAGAAAACGCGCAGGTCAGAGGCTTGCGGGATTTCTTGCTACTTGGCTAGTCTGATTTCGTCGGCTTACTTGTTGCGTTTTTGGATTTAAGGGTCGCGCGGTGGCCACCTAGGGCTTGAGCTTGTTGACGCGGCGATCGTAGGTGAGAAGACCGTTGACTTCTTCTTCCACATCGCTGACCTGCGTATATACAAAACCGGCACAGCCCTGGGCCTCCAAGGCGTCGGCGTGGGCGAGCAGCGCGGCCACCTCGTGGCGAAATGCCTCAGCGTCTGCAGCGGCGCCGTAGCCGTAGGAAGTCTCGCGGGAGACGTGGGCGGCCACGGCAAGCGTCACGC
>CAVDXJ010000319.1:0-2752 GCA_963612765.1 Oscillospiraceae bacterium | reverse complement strand
GGCCGAGCAGGCTGCCCACAAGCAGACCGCCTACGTCGTCTACGGTGAGCAAGGCCCTGTTGTCGAGGACGACTCGGACGCCGACACCGCTTCTGGCGACGCTGAGTAGGAGGGCGCCATGCCGAGCAAGACCGTTCGTCTCACCGTTCCCGCCGAGCCTGAGTTCGCCCGCATCGTCCGTATGACGGCCGCCAACCTGGCCGTGTGCTGCGACATGCCCATCGACGACGTCGAGGACGCGCGCATGGCGGCCGAGGAGGGCTTTGTCTACGCCTGTGCCACGGTTCAGGATGCCTGCGACATTAGCTTTACGATCGAGCAGGGCCAGGTGAGCATGACCTTCTCGCTGGGTCTTGATATGAAGGAAGAGGACGAGGACTCCTCCCTGGATTTGGTCGAGGCGCTTCTTGGCGCCATCTGCGACGAGAGCCTGGTTTCTGACGATGAGACCCAGTTGACGCTGATAAAGCGCACGGGCGGTTTTTATGCAGAGTAGCGAAAGCACCGAGAGAAGTCAGGAGAGGGCCGAGAAGCGCCTTTCCCGCCGCGCGCCCAAGGGCAAGCAGGCCTGGGACAAGGACCTTACCCGCGAGCTCTTTCGTCGGTACAAGCAGGAGGGCGACGAGGAGGCGCGCGAGCAGCTGATCGTGAACCACCTCAACCTCGTGCGCTTTCTTGCGGCCAAGTTCAAGAACCGCGGTGAGCCCCTGGACGACCTTATCCAGGTGGGAACTATCGGCCTCATTAAGGCGATCGACCGCTTTGAGCCCGACCGCGGCCTTGAGTTCACCACCTATGCCACACCCACCATCATGGGCGAGATCAAGCGCCACTTTAGGGACAAGGGCTGGAGTGTCCGTGTTCCCAGGCGCCTGCAGGAGCTTTCTTCTAAGGTCAACCAGGCCCAGGAGCAGCTTACCAACGAGCTGCAGAGAAGCCCCTCGGTCGAAGAAATCGCCCAGCGCGTGGAGGCCTCGGTAGAGGACGTGCTTGAGGCCATGGAGTCCTCGAGCGCGTATACCTCGGTGCCTTTGGAGGCCGGCGGTAACAGCGAGGACGACGAGGCGCCTTCGATCCTTGACCGCTACGCGGACGAGGACCAGGACCTTGTGGCCTCTGACGACCGCATGGTCTTGGAAGAGGCTATCGCCGATTTCTCGCCGCGTGAGCAGGAAGTTATCCGCATGCGCTTCATGGAGGGCATGACCCAGGTAGAGATCGCCGAGAAGCTCGAGGTCTCGCAGGTGCAGGTCTCGCGCCTTCTGCGCCGCACGCTGCGACGTATCCAAGAGAAGATCGACCCCGAGGGGCTCATGCGATGATTCTAGGCCCCAAACAAGACGACTCCACGGCCCAGGCAAGGGTCAATCGCTGGCGACCCCGCGCCTTGGCCGTTTGGACCGTTGTGGGCTTGTTTATTGTGGCCTGGCTCACCATCGGCGCCTTGAGCTTCGTGAGACAGGCGCTCTCGCTTATCTTGGTGGGCGGCGTCGTGGGGTTCATCTGCAGCCCGGTGACCAACCGCTTGGAGGACCACGGCGTGGGGCGCGGCTTGGCGGCGCTTATCTCGCTGCTGCTGTTCTTGGTCTTGCTGGTGGGGCTTATCTCGATCGTGGGCGGCCCCTTGATGCAAGAGCTCATGGTGTTCCTGCGTGAGGTGCCGACTTACGTGGAGCAGCTACAGAAGGCGCTCTCGGAGTTTTGGGACACCTGGGGCACCAAGGCAGACCCTAAGCTTCAGGCGACCGTGACCACGGTTGTCTCGACGTTGTCGTCTATGGGGACGAGCATGGCCTCTGACCTGGGAAAGCAGATTTCCACCGGCATCTTTGACAACATCACGGGTATGGCCGAGGACTTGACGACCCTCTTCTTGGGCCTGGTCTTGGCTTACTGGATCGCCAAGGACTACCCCCTGATGGCCAAGGAGCTGGCGGCTATCGTGGGTCCCGCGCACAGCCGAGACGTTACCTTGATGCTGGCCGTTCTCTCGCGCTCGACCGGTGGCTATATGTACGGCACCCTCATTACCTCTATTGCCAACGGCCTTATGGTTGCGGGCGGCCTTGCCTTGGCGGGCCACTCCTACGCGGGCCTTCTAGGCGCGCTCACCTTTATCATGCACTTTGTGCCGGTGATTGGGCCTGCGCTCTCGGCCATTCTCGCCGTCGTATTGGGACTTTTCTCGGGTCCTGCCTTGGCGTTTGTGACCTTGATCATCATGATGGTCGCGCAAAACGTGGCTGATAACGTCTTGTCTCCCTTTGTGATGCAGCGCGCTGTGCAGATCCACCCGGCCTTGTCGCTGGTTGGCATCATCGTGGGCGGCTGCTTGGGCGGGCCTTTGGGCATGGTCATCGCGGTGCCTTTGACCGCGGCCCTTCGCGGCTTCTTTGTCTATTTCTTCGAGACGCGCACCGGGCGCCAGATCGTGTCGGAGAGCGGGGCGCTCTTCCGCGGCCGCGCCTGGAAAGACGCCGACGGCAACCCCTTGCCCGAGCTCGACGCGTTGGACGACGAGGACTTCTTCAAGGGCTCGCGCCTGGCTTGCGCCCTGCCCGCCGATGACCCCTTCAACGCCAAGGCGGCAGGGGAGGAGAAGGACGAGAAGGACCTCTAAAGCGCGCTGCGCGACCTGCGTTTTTCTCGGCGCCTGAGCCTTATGTGGTTTAGGCGGGTAAAGCCCAATCTGGCCCAAATACCTGCAAAGCAGCCAAACAGGCTGTATACTTTCGAACTGTATGCGTAACTT
>CAVDXJ010000318.1:0-2756 GCA_963612765.1 Oscillospiraceae bacterium | reverse complement strand
GGAATATGCTCTACATGTACGAAAGCGGTGTCTACCTACCGCACTAGCTGCGCCTGATTTGGCCATTTCCTCGCTACCTTTATGTCTTTAGGAGCTGTTCCATGTCTATCTTGAAGTCGCCCTTTGGGCGGATCGTGGGCATCAATCTGTTCTTGATGATCGCTCTGCAGTCCACGTATTTCGTGGGCATCATCGGTTGCGCCACCTATGACCTGGGCGCGGGCGCCCTGGAGGTCTCGGCGCTTACCTTCACGCTTAATACCCTGCTTGTCCTGGGCAATCTTGCGAGCGGCCCCGTCATCGACTGGATCGGGCCGAGAAAAACCCTGTTGGCGCTTCTGGCGGCCACGGCGCTTACCGGCCTTTTTGAGTGGCTGTCGCCCGTAAGCTACCCGTCGCTGTTCTTCGCGGCGATGGCCAACGGCTTTTTCTTTGGCGCGGCCACCACGGCGGTCGACGCCTACCCGCGCTTCTTCTCGGAGGATGCGCGTGAGCTTTCGCGCACCAACTCGTTTTCGCAGGTGGCCACGGGTATCGCGGTCATCCTGGGCCCGGCCTTGGCGGCCTGGATCTGCACCTGGGCACCCAACCGCTGCGTCTTCTCGATCATGGCCGCGGCCCCCTTCCCGGCCCTGGCCCTGGCCTGGGCAACAAGGGAAGAGAAGCCCGTGGGCAAGCAGGTCCATGCCGAGAAGAGCGCCCGTCTCGCTAAGGCGGAGGGCAAGGCCGCGGCGGCCGAGAAGCCCAACTTCTTCCACGAGGTGCTGGAGGGCGTGAAGATCGTCCTTACTCACGATGACCTGCGAATCTTGTTCATCATCAGCTTCCTGGGCTTTTTTGCCTACGGGGCCTTTGACTCGCTGGAGTCGCTGTTCTACCGAGACGTGCTGCGCGTTGATTCCGATTGGATGGGGTGGCTGTCGTCGGCCTCGGGCGTGGGCGGCACGTTGGGGTCGCTTCTCGTCCTTAAGGTCGACCACAAGAAGCTCTCGACCTGGCTTTTGTCGATGGTCCTGGTGCTGGTGGGTGTTGGTTCGATGATTTATACCGGTACGCCGTTTGTGCTGGTAGCGGCGGTGGGCCAGGTGGTCACCGGTATTGGCTTTGGCATGCTTGCGCCTATCCGCAACACGTTGATGCAGATGCGAAGCGAGCCGGCCACCATAGGGCGCGTTGCCTCGGTCATGCGCGTGGCCATGAACTCGGCGGGCGCGTTGCCGCTGCTTGCGGCGCCTGCGCTCTCGGCCGCTTTTGGGCCGCAGGCAGTGCTCTTTGGCGCCTCGACCTTTGCGGCGGCGGTGGGCGTGGTGTGTGCCGTGGCCTACCGAGGCACGCGCGTCAAGTAAGGCGTTCGCGCCGCGCGGTCTACCTGCGCTACGTTGCGCCCGCTTTAACAAATGGCGCTCTTTTAGGCCGCCTTGGGCTTCTTGCCGGGGGCGGCCTTATCATGTTGCGTGTTTACGCACCGTAAGGGAGGTCTTTGTTTTGCAGGCTTGGAAGTCGCTGGGCAAGTTCATCGGGAGTCATTTGGCGTTTATCGCCCCTATCTGTGTTGCGCTGGGAGTGCTTTTCCCGCAAGAGCTGGCGCCCCTGAAGCCCTGGGTGACCACGATGTTTGCCTTCATGACCTTCCAAGGGGCCTTGGGCAACAACCTTAAGCACCTGGTAGACGCGTTCCGCCATCCGGCGGCCATGCTCGTGACCCTTCTAATCTCCACGGTTCTGATGCCCGTTGTGGCCTATGGTCTGGGCCTTCTTTTCTTTGGCGAGAACCTCAACATCGTCTGCGGAATCGTGCTTGAGTACAGCGTGCCGGTGGCCGTGGTCTCGGCGATGTGGATCAACATGTTTGACGGCGACTTGTCGCAGGGTTTGGCCACGCTGCTGGTCTCCACGGTGCTGGCTCCGGTGACCATCCCGCTGACGTTGCAGCTTTTGCTGGGGCAGACCGTCGAGGTCGACGCCGTGTCCATGATGGAAAGCATGTTGGTCCAGATCGCGTTGCCGGCGCTTGCTGGCATGGTGGTCAACGACCTCAGCCACGGGTGGGGTAAGGCCCAGTTGTCGCCGGTTCTGGCACCCGCCGCCAAGATCGCGCTGGTGCTGGTGATTTTGTCCAACTCGACGGGGGTTTCTCCGTATATGAGGAACCTTACGCCGCAGCTCGTGGGCGTGATCGTGTTCATTGGCCTGTTTGCCGCTACGGGGTATTTCTGGGGCCTGGGCATCTCGCGCCTGTGGAAGCGCGAGCGCAAGACGCAGATCACCATGACGTTCCAGACGGGCATGCGCAACATCTCGGCGGGCGCCGTGATTGCCTCGCAGTACTTCCCCGGCGAGGTCATGTTCCCCGTTATCGTGGGCACCTTGTTCCAGCAGGTCCTGGCCGCGTGCTTTGGCAACTTCATGAAGTGGCTTTTGGACCGCGAGGACGCCGCCGCGGCCGCTGCGGGGCAGTAACGGGCGCCTTTGCGCCGCCTCGTGCGAGATTTCCTGGTTTAAATCGTGGGCCATCGAGTAGCCGGGCTGTCGCTCGCGGCGTTTGCCCAGTTGAGAGAGGCGTCGAGCAGCCTGGCTACTCGGCGTCTTTGGTTTTAAACCAAGAAATCTCGCGCCGAACCTGTTCAGGCACCTGGCGGTGGGTGCGCATGCCATCATGCGCAAGGTCGGGGTTTGCCATAAAGTCCCTGGCCAACACGTTGTTCGGCCCAGATTGGGAAGGTGTCGGCCCGGCAAACCGTAGCCTGCGGTAACAT
>CAVDXJ010000317.1:0-2757 GCA_963612765.1 Oscillospiraceae bacterium | reverse complement strand
CGACGCCCATGCGAATGAGCTGCTGGGCAATGACGAGCTTCTCCTCGGTGTTCATAGAGGCGCCGGGCGACTGCTCTCCGTCGCGCAAGGTGGTATCAAAGATGTGGATCTTCCTGGTCATGACTGTCCCAATCTGTCTTGGCGCCGGTTTGACGCCGCTTATGTAAGAGGAAAGGCAAGTGCGGGCGATGCCGCAAACATAGAAAAAAGTAGCCGTCGCCCAGTTATGCGGGCATACGGCTCATAACGCGCGCAGGTGTCAAGAAGACCTAGCGCGCGGCAGGTAGTAGTAGAAGGCTGTTGTTGGCAAGAAGGCAAGCGCCGCCGAGAAGAGCGTGCGAGAACTCGCACATGCTAACTCGATCGTTTGCGACTGCGTGCCGTACCATGCCAGACCTCCCTGGAATCGCGCGCCTCGTCTGGGCGCGGTTTTATCACTATGCCACAGATGTGGCTTGGGCGCGGCAACAATTTTGTCAACGGAGAAGATACGGCGGGAGCGGGCGGGGGTCTCTCGCCATCCCCCCACCTCAGCGAAGGCCGGGCAAACACGGTCGTCTCGTCAACCCACGTTGCGATAAACATCAATTAATACGTACATTAGGTACATTTTCTCTTTGTGAGAAACTCACATTTGCGCACGTCCGCGCCCCGTACACTCTTCTCAACAGCCGACCGCAAGCAAAGGAGAGGCACATGTACAAGCTCATCGCAAGCGACCTGGACGAGACCCTTCTTGACGATGACCACCAGATCCCCCAGCGCGTGATCGACGCGGTAGCCGCGGCAGAGAAGCTCGGCGCTCGCTTTGTGCCCTCGACCGGCCGCCCCTTTGGCTCGGTAGCGGGCGTCCTGCAGACCCTGGGACTTGACAACAGCGCCAACGACTACGTCTTGTCCTTCAACGGCGGTTGCCTTACCCAAAACAATAGCGACAAGCCCCTGACCACCAGTTTCTTGAGCAAAGAAACAGCCGAGGCGATTTATCAGGCCGGTCGCGAGTACGGCGTGTGCATGCACATCAACACCCTTGACCCGGTCTATCTCTACAACTACGTGCCCGAGGAGCGCGCCTACATCGAGGGCCGCATGAACATCATCGAGACCTTCATGCCTAGCCTCGATTTCTTAGGCGATCAGGGCGTCGTCAAGATCATCTACATGTCGCGCGATATGGATTACCTGCGCCGCATCGAGAAAGAGATGGCCGAGAAGGGCATCTCTGAGGGCCTGGACGTCTACTACTCGGGCAACCGCTACCTGGAGTTCAACGCCCCCGGTACCAACAAGGGCGTGGGGCTTGCCCGCCTGGCCCAGCGCCTGGGCATCGACATGAGCCAGACCATCGCCATCGGCGACAACTCAAACGACATCAGTATGATCCGCGCGGCGGGCCTAGGCTGCGCCGTGGCCAACGCGACCGACGAGTGCAAAGCCGTCGCCGACTACGTCTGCGAAGCCGACAACAACGTCGGCGCCGTCGCCGAGGTCATCGAGAAGTTCGTCTTAAAGGCTTAAGAGCTGTCCTATCGCCGGCTAGCCTCGCGTCGAATTTCCTCTAACCGGAACGCCATACGGGCCCCAACTGGCCTTTTGTCGATTCACGTTACGGTTGGAGGAAACCTGCCGTGCCGTGCAGGCGAAAGCGCTCGATCATCTCGCCGGTAAGGCTCACGCGATCGTCGGTACGCTCCAGGGGAATCTCGTCGCGAGTGAACCAGCGGGCCTCTTTAAGCTCCTCGTGGTCCACCGTGATGGTGGGGTCGCCGTCGACCTCGCACCAAAAACCGACCAACAGGGTATCGGTGAAGCTCCACGGCTGGCTCTTGTAGAAGCGCAGGTTCTTGACTTTAAGGCCAATCTCCTCGGCCACCTCGCGGCGCACGGTGTCCTCAAGGGGCTCGCCAATTTCGGCAAAGCCGGCGACCAGGGCCCAAAACGCCGTGGTACGGCCGTTGTAACGGGTAAGGGCGATCTTCTCGCCGTCTGCATCTTGCCTGGTCACGGCACAGATAATGCCCGGGCAAATCTTGGGGTAGACGATTTTGGCGCACTCGGGGCACACGATCTCGCGGCTCCTGGGGCCAAGCTTTGTGGGGTGTCCGCAGCGCGAGCAGTAACGGTTGTCGCGGTACCAGCGGTCGAGCTGGCTTGCGGTCACGGCAGCAAACAGCAGGTCAACCGGCTCGGCATAGCGAATCCAGCTCACGGGCTCGTAGGTAAAGCCGGCAGGCACCGCGACCTTCTCGTCCAACGCCAAGAAGAAGCGCTGCGAGCCGATGGCAAACAGGTAGGTAACGTTATCGGGCGCCTTTTGGTAGTCGGCCAGACGCGGCAGGTCGAAGGCGTTGCCGTTGGCCCACGGGTCCTGCCCGGCGCGCGACTTCACCTGAGAGAGGCAGCGGCCGTTGTCGAAGTGCAGCACGAAGTCGTTGGCGGCAAGCGCGCAAACCTGAAACTGGTTGTTAAAGGTTTTATCGCCGATCTCTTGAATCATTTATGCCTTCTTAGTCGAGAAGCGCTCTTTGATGGACGGGGCAAGCTCGCTTACCAGCACCGCAATGAAGATGCTCGCAAAGCCGGCGGCCAAGCGAGGCGTCACGACCTCGCCGTAGAAAATCACGCTGGCGATAACGGCAAAGACGCTCTCTAGCGAGAGCAACAGCGAGGCTTGCGCAGGCGGAACGTGGGCCTGGCCTAGGTTCTGCAATACCATGCACACGCACGAGGACAGCAAAATAAGGTAAGCCAGGGCAC
>CAVDXJ010000316.1:0-2758 GCA_963612765.1 Oscillospiraceae bacterium | reverse complement strand
TGGCGCATGCCCCCTTGGATCGCGCTCATCATGACCGAGCCCGAGGAGGAGTACCGAAGCCTGGGCTTTTCCAGCGTCGAGGAGTTTGCGCAGGTACGCGAGCGCATGGCTCTCGAGTCTCAGATGGTCAAGGATTGCCAGCCTGCTAAGCGCTGGAACTCCGCTAAACAACACGCGCTCAATATCCGTAATGCTGCATTCTTGCTTGGCCAGTGTATGGAGTTCCCTGTAGATGTGCTGGTCCAAAATCCTGCCGAGCGTAAAAAGAGCGCGCTCATCACGCCTCATCTCTATACAAACGCAATGCCGCCTGGTTCTACCGTGGCGATCACCGACGAGATTTCAGTGGTCACCCCGGAGTTCGCGTTGCTGCAGCTTGCGGCAATTATGCCGCTCAACCAGTGTTTGCTTATCGCATCGGAGCTCTTTGGGACGTACTCGGCCTACCGCGCGCCGCGGGCCTTCGCCGACTGGCTCGAGTCGCGGCTCGCGCATGCCTCCGGCCGCGACCTGGTGGGGGAGCGTTTTGGCTGGGCGCCCTGCGTCATCGGCGGGAGGCTGCGCGGCCTCTGGAAGCGCGAGCCGCTGGTCACGGCCGGGTCGCTGCGGGCTACGACGGCGCTAAGCGACTCGGCCCGCGGGCGCGCCCGGGCGCTCAAGATCGCCGAGCTGGTCATTCCCGGGGCGGCTTCGCCCCTGGAGTCCAAGGCCGGCCTGTTGCTCGCGTTGCCCAAGACCTACGGCGGGCTGGGGCATCTCGGCATGACCCACAACTACGAGGTCCTGCTGGGCGGCGGGTCGCAGGCGCTCGCCGGGAGGCGCCGCTGCTACTGCGACCTGTACTGGGACGAGGGCGTCGACCTCGAGGTCCAGAGCAAGATGGCCCACGACAGCGAGTTCGCCTTCCTCTCGGACTCCGAGCGCACGGCGGCCCTATTGAGCGACGGCATCAAGGTGCTGCCCGTGACGGCCTCGCACCTGTCCGACCGCGCGAAGCTCCTGCAGGTATCTGAGACCCTGGCCAAGCTGCGCGGCGTGAGGACGCCCGTGCTCACACCGCGCCAGGAGGCCCGCGCTCAGAAGCTCTTTGACGACCTTGAAGCCCTCTCAAACGACTGCCTCAAACGAAAAACGCGACAAGTAAGCCGACGAAAGCGGATTAGGTGAATAACCGACGCGTTTGCAAATAGAAAACCGCAGGTCAAAGACCTGCGGTTTTCTCGTTTACTGTTGAGGTTCGAGTTCGTTGGCTTACTTGTCGCGATTTTGATTCCCGGAGTTTCTGTGCTTGATTGGGATTTGTGACGAGGCGATGTGTGACGGTTGTACCACTGGGCTGGCAGGAAGTACAAAGAGTAGAAAAGACCAGGTAATACGCTATATCTGGGCACTACTAAGCAAGTATACCAGTGGGCGTTAAGAGTATTTTCGAGCGTTATGAACGTTCAAAACTCCAGCCGCAGTTTGCATTTAGTCAAGCAACTGGGTGGGAATTTACCTCCGTTCGCCTACAATTCAGTGCCGTTTGCGGGGCTGGTATATCAGTCCGACTCGAATCCTGTCACTATGGTCTTGCTGATATACCAGTCATGGCCGGGTAGGGAAGAGACACGCCCGGCCTCGGCGGCAAACGCGGCGCCGCGCGCCGAAAAACCGCCGAAGGATACAAGGAAAGGAACGTAGCATGAGCACTTCCAAGAACATGCGCGCAAACGGAAAGGGGGCGCTGTAATGAGCAACGAGAGCAAGCCCAAGTCGACCCTGACGCGCCGCGGTTTCGTAGGCGTGGGCGCCCTGGGCCTTTCGGCCGCCGTGGGCGCGGGCACCGTCATGGAGCAGTTCAGCACCACCCTCGACACCAATCTGGGCACCGTGAGCGAGAAGCTTACCGCCGAAAGCACCGATGCCGAGCCCCTCTACCAGGCCTTCAAGCCCTCCGAGGACGTCCTTAACTCCGATGGCTCGGGCAACTCCCACGCCATCATCCAGAAGGCCGTCGACCTCAACCGCAAGCAGGCGGCCGAGGGCGCCGTCCTGGTGAAGAACGAGACCGCAAACGGCGGCGGCCTGCCGCTGCGCGCCGGCTCCAACGTCACCCTCTTTGGCGTGCGCTCCGAGGTCCCCATGCTGGGCTCCAGCTTTGGCCTCAAGCTCTTTGGCCCCTGCATCACCTTGAAGCAGGCCCTGGAAGACGACCGCACCGACTTTGCGAACACCATTGTCACCAACGTCAACCGCCAGACCTTGGCCGTTGCCCCCACCATGAGCTCCTGGGGCGGCGACGAGTTCGACTTCGACGGCGCGGGCCTCAACGTCAACCCCACGATGTCCCAGGCCTACTCCAAGCTCAACGAGACCTTGAACCACGCCCACTGCGAGATGACCGTGGCCACCTACGACCCCAAGGAGCCCAGCGTCTCTGACATCGAGGGCGTGGCCGCAGACTTCCGCTCGAGCTTTGCCGACTACAAGGACGCCGCGATCGTCGTCATCTCTCGCCCCACCGCAGAGTCCGTCGACTACCTGCCCGGTGCCGTGGCCGAGGGCCTGGGTGTCGATGAGCCCCTTCAGATCACCGACAACGAGCGCGCCGCCATCGAGCTGGCCAAGGAGTGCTCCGAGAACGTCGTCGTTCTTCTCAACACCGCCAACACCGTCGAGATCCGCGAGCTGGCCGACGACCCCCAGATCTCGGCCATCCTGTGGATCGGCTTCCCCGGCTGCTACGGCATGCTCGGCATCGCCGACGTCCTCGTGG
>CAVDXJ010000315.1:0-2760 GCA_963612765.1 Oscillospiraceae bacterium | reverse complement strand
CTGGGCCTTTCTGCTCTACCCCGAGTCCTGTGACACAGCGTGGCGCGACATCATCTCGCAGATGTGCGTGCCAGCGTTCGTGAGCCCGCTGCACGACAAGGACGTGTGGACGGCCTATGACGAGCAGGAGAACGAGGCCCACGTCCAGGGCGAGCCCAAGAAGCCGCACTACCACGTGATGTTCATGTTCTCGTCCGTGAAGACATACGAGCAGGTCATGGAGATGGTCGGCCTCCTCAAGGGCACGAGCTGCGTCCAGGTCGAGGACGCCCGAGCCTACGCCCGCTACCTGTGTCACACCGGCCAGAAGGACAAGGCACAGTACAGCCCCGATGACGTCCTGCAGTTCGGCGGCGCGGACTACGCCGAGGTCACCGAAGGCACGTCCGACAAGGTCAAGGCCATCGCGGAGATGGAGTCGTGGTGCGAGGATCAGGGCGTGGTCAGCTACAACACGCTGAGCCGCTACTGCCGCCTCGAGAGGCCGGACTGGTACCGCGTGCTCGTCTACAACGGCCGGCACATCAAGGACGTGCTCAAGAGCAGGCAGTGGGAGCTGGACCAGCAGGCCAGAGAGGCCGAGGCATGGAGGTGTGACACAGATGCCGAAGAGCAAGGCTAAGACCATCAGGCTGAGCATGGAGGACTGGGCCGAGGTCGAGTACGCCGCCAGCCTGCACGGGCACGGCGTGAACGATGAGATCAAGGAGCGCATCCACGCACTGGCGGTCGAGGTGCCGCCCGAGGTGGCCGAGGGCCAGCAGGCGCTCTTCGACGCCGAGGCTGTGGCACAGCCGGGCGAGTAGCCGGGTCAAGTTTGCCCGGAGGGCCGAGGAGAAGTTTTGCCCGCAAAAGTTCTCCGAGACTTGACGCGAGCGGACGAGTGAATCGAAGACTGGGAGAAGGGTCGTTGGGCAATCTGCTCAACGACCCTTTCCTTGCCTGTGTCACAGCCTCGTGACTGCCGTGTGGCACAGGGGGGTGTACTACGACACACCCCCCTGTGTTCCGGGTTCCGGAATCCGGGAAAACGGGATTGCGAGGGGGAGTCTGAGGGGGCGCTAAGCCCCTTCAGAAGGGGTCGAGGGGCAAGGCCCCCGCGGGTCCAGGGCAGCGCCCTGGCACGTCTTTAGCGAAGGCTAAAGGCTAGCGTGCTAGACTTTAGTCGCTAAAGCCTAGTGCGGAACGGAGTCTGTCCTGTGGCACACCTCGAGAAATACAAGGCCCATGCGTGCGGCCACATGCTCGCGCACTACCGCCGCGATGCGGGCGCGCTCGGCCGTGACAACATCGACCCGCGTCGGACGAGCCTCAACTACGCGATCGGTGTGACACAGCCTGTACGTTGGGAGCAGATCTCGGAGCGCCTGGAGGCGGCTCAAGAGGCCACGGGAAGGGCCGTGCGCAAGGACGCGGTGGTTATGGCCGACATGGTCATCACGGCCCCGCCGAACGTCCCCGAGGCCGACCTGGGGCGCTTCTTCGAGCTGGCCTACGAGTACATGGGCGAGGCCGTCGGGGAGGGCAACCTCCTGGGCGGCTACGTCCACATGGACGAGACGACTCCGCACATGCACGTGCCCTTCACGCCTGTGACACAGGACGGCCGCTTCGCCTTCAAGCGCCTCTGTCCCCGGAGCTTCTACCAGGGCTTCCACACGGGCTTGGGGGACCATCTCGAGGCCCGCATGGGCTACCGCCCGGCCATCGAGCTGGACGAGGCCGAGAGGGCCAAGCGGGTCTACACGGAGAGGCCGCAGGACGCCGCACGCGTCCGCGAGGCGATCGTGGCCCCGGCCGAGGCCGAGGCCGAGAGGCTGGCCGAATCCGTGTCGCACCTCGAGCGGCGCAACCGAGGGCTGTCCATCGAGGCCTCCCAGAAGGAGGCGCTGTGTCACAGCCTCGACGAGCGATTGGAGTCCCTTCGGCAAGGAGAGGCGGCAGAGAGAGCGGCGATTGAGGAGCTTGACCGCGCAATCGAGCAGGCGAGCGTCCAGCCCGCTGGCGAAAGCCTCTCTGAGGGCCTCAGAGGCCTCTGGAAGGCTCGAGGCGCTCGAGGCCGAGAGGAGGGACTTGCAAGAGAGGTTGAGGGGCTTAGAAGCCGAATCAGCGGCCTTGAGCAAGAGAATCGAGTCAAGCGCGGCCGATCTGAGGAACTTGACCGAGCTTTGTCGCGACAGCGAACTCGACTGTTGGGACTTGGAGACCGATTTGACGAGCTTAAAGGCCGAGTGCGCGAGTTGGTGAGCAGGCTCAAGCGGGTGCCCGACACCCTGAGCGACCTCACGCTGGACTTGGCCGAGGACATGGGCAAGACCGTGTACAGCCCCAACAGCCTGCAGGAGCTTGTGTCACAGGCGAGGGAGGCCAGCCGCGCCGACTGGGAGTCGAGGCTCGAGCGAGGCGAGGTGTCCTCGCCTGCGAGGCAGTCATGGCACCTCTGACCAGCTGTGACACGAAAACACCCGCCGGCGGCGCGGAACCGACGGGCGGGTGTACAATCGAGTCGTTCGCGGGTTTGCCGACCCCGAACGAGGGCAACGAATGGTCTAGGATTCGCTGCGAGATCATCATAGCATCTGCTGCGACCTCGCACGTCTCCACGAGAGAGAGCGAGGTTTTTTCATGCCGCGAAGGCACACGGAGGCCGAGAAGGCCAAGGACAGGGCGTACGACAAGAGAAGAGCAGGTAAGCGCACGCGCAACTGGGCCTTTCTGCTCTACCCCGAGTCCTGTGACACAGCGTGGCGCGACATCATC
>CAVDXJ010000314.1:0-2768 GCA_963612765.1 Oscillospiraceae bacterium | reverse complement strand
AAGGCCACGGGCTTTTCGCAGCCCGACTCGGCGACAATCAGGAAGTCGACGGCCTTTATCGCCTGCGGCACGTATTCTTTGATGCGGCGCACCTCGGCGTCGCTAAGAAACGCGTGCGTCGCCCGCACCGACCGCTCCCATACGGCAAGTAGGTCGTCTACCAGGGGTTGGTTTCTGTCGTGGACTTCTCGGATTTGCATAGCCGATCCCGTCTTTCGTTCGCCGCGTGCAAGAATATTGGTAATTAATTATTGCTTAGCGCGGGGTTTTGCCGAGGGCTGCCCAAAATTGTCCAACTCACGGAACAAAAACTATCCAATTCAAGGAATCTAAACAGTCCAACTCCCGGAACAAAATCCGTCCAACTCCTGGAGTTATGGTATATTGCCAGGTGTTTCATAAATGATCAAGACAAGTGTTTGACGGAGATCGCGATGCTCGAGCCGATATATCTTCCACGTGTTGCCGATGGGGTTTTGGCCGCCAAGCTCAGAACTGCGGGCGCCGTGCAAATCAAAGGCCCCAAGTGGTGCGGCAAGACGGCGACGGCACAGCGTCTGGCGGCAAGCGAAGTGTATCTTCAGGATCCAGATAAAGGACCGTCGCTTTTGGAGCTTGCAAGCATCAAGCCCTCGGCGCTTCTCGATGGAGCAGAACCGCGCCTTATCGACGAGTGGCAGATGGCCCCTCAGCTGTGGGATGCTGTGCGCTACGCTATCGATCGCGGCCACGGTAGGGGCAGGTTCATCCTTACGGGTTCGGCAACACCTCGTGAGAGCGAACAGCCAAAGCACTCGGGTGTTGGTCGTATTACCAAGATGTACATGCATACGATGTCGTTATTTGAGTCGCGCGAGTCAAACGGCGCGACTTCCCTCCAGGCGCTGTTTGACGGCGTGGCTGACGTCGCGTCAATCGCGGACTTCGATATCGAGCAGATCGCATACGCCGTATGCAGGGGAGGTTGGCCCGAGGCGGTTGTCGAACGGGATCATTCTGTCGCACTTGGTATGGCGCGAGACTACGTTGTCGAGTTTCTCGATTCCGATATCAGGGAGCTCGACGGAGTAAGGCGCAACAAGAACTGGATGCGCTCGATCATGCGGTCTTATGCACGCAACTTGTCCTCTGAGGCGCCGCTCACGACGATTGCCGCCGACATGCAGGGGGAGCCCCCTTCGATTGACACCGTCGCCGAATACGTCGGTGCGCTTACCAGGGCTTGCGTCATAGACGACTTAACTGCTTGGAATCCGCGCCTGCGTTCGAAAACCGCGGTTAGAACGAGCCCGACGCGCCACTTCACCGACCCTTCGATTGCCGCCGCGATGCTCGGCGCCACACCAGAGAAGCTGCTTGGCGACTTCGAGACGTTTGGGCTGCTATTCGAGTCGATGTGTGTACGCGACCTGCGCGTGTATGTGGAACCAATCGGCGGCGAGGTGTTTCATTACCGAGATAAGACGGGCCTTGAAGCTGATGCCGTTATTGTTTTGGACGATGGTCGCTGGGGTCTTGTGGAGGTCAAGCTTGGTTCTCGTCAGATAGACGAAGCGTCTGCCCATCTCAGGAAGCTCGCGGAGAGAATCGACCAGGAACACGAGGGCGCACCGTCGTTTCTCATGGTGCTTACGGGTACCGCGACGGCTTATTGTCGCGGGGATGGCGTGTTTGTCGTGCCTTTAGCAACGCTGGGGCCGTAGGCGTTCGATATAAAAAACGATATTGGGAATCCAAATCGGCACTGGCCGTGTTGCCGCAGGTTTCTGCCGAGAAAAGCCCAGGTCGCGATTTGGAGAATTGGGCGCCGCGCCCGCCTGCGGCCAATTGGATTCCCAATATCGCATTTATCTTGGGCGGTGGCCCTTACTTGGACCCGCGGGCGCTTCTTGCTGCCTGAGCGGCTAGGTGGGCGCAGACGACAAAGAGGGCGCCGATCAGCAGGTAATCGGCAACGTAGAGCAGGGCGGGCTCGGCGTAATCCATGGGGACGTAGTGGGCCAGGCCAAAGAGGTAGCGCCAGGCTTCGCGCTTGATGAAGGCGAGAAGGCCGAGAAGGGCAAGCGCGAGCGGGACGATCGCGGTTGCCGCCTTGGGAAGGCGCGCGCTGCCCGCGGCCGTGCCAGCGCCCCCGGCCGCACCCGCGCCCCGCGCCTGCCGCACGGCCACAACGACGCGCCTCCAGTTGAGCCCCAGGTGGACGGCCGAAAGCGTAAAGGCCCAGTAGGCCCCCACCAGGTGCATGAACCCAAAGAGCGCGGCATCCACGTGCGCGGCCAGCGCGGGAAACAGGTAGCGCGAGGTCGCGATGCCCGTCACCATCGTGACGGCCACGGCAATGGCCAGGGCCAGCGTGACGGCCGTGCTCAGCGTGCGGGCCGCGCTCCATCGGCCCCGCGGCAGGGCCGCGACCCACCTGCGGTTGAGCCACAGGTGCGCGACAAACAGCACGCCCGCGGCCACCCCTATGCACTCGTGGGCAAACTCGCCCACCAGCGCGTAGGCCATGAGCGGCGGCATCGCGGCCGTCATCGTGGCGTCGACGATCATTCGGGTCTTGTTGTTGCGCGTCATGGTCATTCCTGTTCGTGAGGTTGCCGGGGTCCTTCTGCCGGGCCAGCCCCATGATATTTATCCCAAACGCGCGCGACAAGGCGGCCGGGCGGCGGCATCTGCAAGATTTCCTGGTTTAAATCCGCTCGCAGCGAGTAACCAGAGCTGATTTGGCGGCGTTTGCCCAGTTGCCAAAAGCTGGATACTCGCAAGAA
>CAVDXJ010000313.1:0-2768 GCA_963612765.1 Oscillospiraceae bacterium | reverse complement strand
TTCTCGAAGCGTCCTCTGCTTCTTGAAGAAAATATAGGCCCCGGATATTAACCCCAAAGTTATATACGTACTCGCTGAAGGACAGCAAGTCATCGAGCGTCGCGGTCTTATATGCAAAGAAATTAAAGTTGTTGCGGCGATCGAAATCATCAAGGTCAATCGCAAGGCCCTTGAAGGGCATCAAGCTAAAATGGGATTCCATGACCTCATGGAATCCGCCCTGGTAGACGAGGGTAGCGAGATTGAAAAACTCTCTAGAGACGTCCAGAGAGTCCGATTGAACAACCTCGGCAAAATTCTGGCGTGCCAATTTTCAACCCCCCATAATTAATTTGAACTCTCGCTCAAGACACAAGGCCCCTGAGCGACGAAAGGCCCATGAGCTCGCAGCGAAACGGTACTTGCAACACGCCCCCGTACAGCGGAAAGAACCATAGACCAGCGCTTCATATCATACATTGTCGGAAGACTAGAGCGAAATCGCCCGACGGTGTCGGGAAAATTGATATAAGGGACGAAGCGCCCCGCCAGGCAGCCCGTGAAACAGGCGCGGACCCGTCCCAGAATCTAAAATCTCGACATAACAGGTTCGAAGGAAAGGACGAGGACCGAATGGAAATCACAGCAGAGGGAATGCCCGACCACGCCGCGCTGCCGAGGGAAAGAGCAAACGGGAGACAATGCAGTGCTTGAAGAGATACGTGGCGAGGGAGGTTTACCGGGGCCTGATGTCGCCGACCACGACGAGGCACGCCTCCGGCGCATCGGCCCGCCGCAGCGTGATATCGCCGTGAGATTGGGAATCAGGGCGGAAGTCGCCAGCAGCATAGAGACCGAGAGGGCAAAGTACCTGGAGGCAAGGGATGCCTACGAGGCTCTTCTGAGTCGAATCGAGGAGGGCACGATCAGGGATTGACAACCATAGGAGCGTCTTTCTCGGCTCGATCGCCCATATCAGGCAGTCCCTCGCCAGCGCAATCTATTAAATAGACTCTCCTAGATACTATCCGTCCGTCCAAGAATTAGTCCATACACTGGGCTTCAACGTTAGATGCGACCTTATCCACAATCTCGTCGCACCACGCGGAGACATAAAACGGCACTTGGTTGTGTATGTCGCAATCCAGCTGGAACAGATAACTACCACCGATATGGCAAGTCTCATCAGCAAACCGCTTCAATATATTTGAGCTGTCGTCCGCTAAACTTGCATCCCTCATCAACATCAATCTAACAAGTATCAGTTTCGTCATCGGACTCGTGCCTGGCTTGCGATACTCCTCCACCAGTTGCGGAAGACAGTCATGATATTCCTCTAGAACATCCCAATAGTTGACCGCTATGCCGGTGAGACGTTTCACATTGTTTTCGCATTCATGCACCCATTTTGAATCTTTTGATGTCAAAGCGTTTTGCTGAATTACCTCGTCAGCTGACCGCGCGTGGATAACACCAGAGAGCAGCCTGAAAGTCCAGCTTTCTTTACTGGTCTTTTCCTTGGGATCCCTTCTCAACAGTTCACAAAACTGCCGCACATAAACCAACCGCACAATTAACGGGTAATCCAACGTCGACATTTTTCTCTGGAGGATCTGCGTATACGGTGCAATTGAATCTCTGGTCAAGGGCTGGCACGACAGCAGCCCACCGTTGCAAGAGAGCAGGTTCCCCTTAACCGCAGCTAAGCCTTTCCCTGGGATGTTGATCAGGTCATTTACAACAAGGAAGTCATGAGTCATAGCAAGAACGCTACAACCCCTGAGATTCCGCTTAAATACTCCGCTCTTATCTGAGAAAAGTGCGTGCAAGATCCCATAACGTTTATCGAAGTCGAATGAAGATATCGGGTCATCCAGCACAATCAAAGCTCGAGGATCGTTGATGGCTTCAAACATAAACAATGCAAGAGCCAGCGCATTGCGCTCACCATAGCTAAGCGAAGAGCCGGGGTCCTCTACAATAAGGTCGCTCTTGACCATCGAGGACTTCAACAGAACTTTTGCTTCTGATGTCTGCGGGTTGCATTGAATCGAAACCTTATATTCATAGCCACACTGGGCAAGAAAAGCATTAATCTCATCCTCGTGGCTAACTATATTTGCAGCAACTTTATCGACAAGCTCATTCGAGAGTGTTTCTAATTCTGCCTGCGCAGATTTCACAGCCGAGGCAGCCCGACCAATAACAGCGAGAGCTTTGGCCGCAGATGTCTGAACACCTTGTCTACTCTTTAGAAATACCCGTTTATTAATAAGACTGGAGCTATTTTCGCTCAGCTTTGAAATGAGCTTTGGAGCATCCATGTATTGTTCGTCACTCATTAAATTGGATAGATTGTCTAGTGAGTCGAGCATCGATGCGACATCATCCGCTAGCCTGGCCAAATCCTCGAGTTCAGCCTGGGCCGGTGGCTTCTTACTTCCAAGCACCCTGCGCAGAAGCGTCGAATTGGGGATTGAAAGAGCATCACCGACCTCATCAAACATCGTTGCAATCGCAGCCCATTGTTTTGCCTCATTCTGTTCCCGAGTGGCATCATAGCGTCTGCATCCGTCGATTCGTCCAGCGTCTTCATAGCCGCAATATGGACACAGAGCGGCACTGGGCAATAGCGGCGCGTCAATATGCCAAGAAAGCCATTGAGCTTTATCTCTTGCTGTCATGCTATCGATAATCAAACTGAGCCCATCGGGGATCGGCTCTATAGGCACGTTGATATGGACCCCGAATTCCGGACAACCCTTAAGCGAGCAATCCGGCGTACTCCG
>CAVDXJ010000312.1:0-2770 GCA_963612765.1 Oscillospiraceae bacterium | reverse complement strand
AGCTCGGGCCCGATCTGGGCCGTGTCGCCGTCGACGGCCATCTTGCCGCAGACGATAAGGTCCGGCGAGGCAGGCAGGGCACGAATCCCGCAGGTCAGGGCGTACGCCGTGGCCAAGGTGTCCGCGCCGGCGAAGGCGCGGTCAGAGAGCAGCAGGCCCGCGTCGGCACCTCTCGCCACGCAGTCGCGCAGCAGTCGCTCGGTCGCCGGGATACCCATCGAGACGCATGTCACACGGGTACCCAGCCCCGCCGCGGCGCGCCCGTCCTTGAGCGCGAGGGCCACCTCGAGGGCGCTCGCGTCGAACGGGTTCACGACGGACTGCTTGCCGTCGCGGACGATGGTGTTGGTCTTGGGGTCCATCTTGACCTCGGTCGTGGACGGCACGGCCTTAACGCAGACGACGATGTTCACGCTACTCGCCTCCCTTCTCGGCGACGACGGACACGATGGCATCATCGCCCTCGGCAACGTCCATGTGCGCGGAGCCTCTCGCCACCTCGACAAGCGCCTTCTCCAGCACGTCCTCGCCAAAGAGGTTGCCACGCCCCAACTGGCCCAGCGGGTCCAGCTGGGCCTTCAAGCGCGCCGACTCGGCGATGTGATCGTCTCCGTACATCGTCGCCAAAAAACCGGCCTTGAGCTTGCCCACGCCGTGCTCGGCGCTCACGGCGCCGCCCATCGCCGTGACCTCGCCGGCCCAGCGCGCGAAGAGCTCGCCGCCCGCCTTGTGGTCGGCGGCGTCGCGCGGCAGGACGTTCACGTGGATGTGGTTGTTGCCGATGTGGCCCCAGGCCGCCGACTCAAGGCCCGCCTGGGCAAGGGTGCGGCGGTAGAGGGCAAAAACGTCGTGCAGGTGCTCGTCGGGCACGGACATATCGCTGCCCAGCTTGGTGATGGCCGGGTCGGTACGGCGGCGCTCGTCGATGAGCATGTTCACGCTCTCGGGCACGGCGTGGCGGAAGAAGATGAGGCTCTCGCGGTCGATCTGGGTGCGCGCGACCCACGTGGCCTCCTGCGAGCCGCCCGCGGCCTCAAGGACCTCGCCCAGGCGGTAGAGCTCGGCGGTCGCCTCTTCCTCGGTGGCGCAGTCGAGCTCCACGTAGACGCAGACGGCAGCGTCGGCAGCAAGTCGAGGCAGCGCCGAGAAGGCCGTCGAGGCCTCGCGCTGACGGCGCAGGATGTCGAGGGCGGAGGCGTCGAAGTACTCGATCGCGGCGGCGCAGGCGAGCGCGGGGCGGACCTTCTCGGTGAAGTCGAGCGCGGCAGCCTCTAAGGCAAAGAAGCAGCTCACGCCCCACACAACGGACGGCGTGGGCATGAGCGCGACCTCGATCTGGGTGATGACGCCGAGGGTGCCGCACGCGCCGATGAACAGGTCGATGGCGTCCATGTCGTCGGCCACGTAGTAGCCCGAGGCGTTCTTCGTCGCGGGCATGACGTAGGTGGGCAGGTTAAGGGCAAGTTCGCGGCCCGACTCGGTGACCAGGCGCAGGGTGCGGCCCTGGGCGCGCGTCTCGCCGCGGCGCAGGACGAGAAGGTCGCCATTGGCCAGCGCGACGTGCAGTCCCGTCACGTGCGGGCGCGCGGGGCCATATTTGTAACTGCGGGCGCCCGAGGCGTTGCAGGCAACGATGCCACCCATGCAGGCCGAGGCCTCGGTGGGGTCGGTGGGAAAGAACTGCTCGGGCGCGACCTCGAAGGCCTCGAGCGCGGCGAGCGACGCGGCGTCCCAGCCCGCGTGCGCGATGGTCTTCGCGGTAAGGTGCTTGCGCAGCTCGGAAAGCACGACGCCCGGCTCCATGACCAGGTAGAAAGTGCCGTTTGCGTCCTGGCGCATGCCCAGGTAGCGGGTCATGCGGCTCACGTTGAGCACGTGGCCGCCATGCGGGACGGCGCCCGCCGCCAAACCCGTGCGCGCACCTTGGACGGTGACGGGCGTCCCGGCGGCATGAAGCTCGCGCAAGACGTCGCGCACCTCTTGCTCGCACGTCGGGAAGCTGATGGTCTGTGCCTCGCCCGAGCTGCGCGACTCGTCGCGACGGTACTCCTCGTATTCATCGGTAAAAGGCCTGATGCGGGCCATGGGCCCTCCCCTCTCGAAGGCATATGTGGTCATATGCTAGCGCGGGCGACGAGGGCGGCAAGGTCGCGGGGCCCTCTTCGCAACGCAAACGCAACGACTGTCGGCTGACTACTCAACATCGTGTACCGATAAGGAAATCGCGCAGATAGGGCACCGCACGAGTGCTATGTTCGTGTCAGCGACCAGAAGACAGCATCCGGCGCCCCGAGCGCGGCCCGTGAAGGAGGTCGATTCAAATGACCGACGAGAAGAAGCCACTGAAAAACGACGAGATGAACGAGGTTTCCGCCGGCTTCTATTACTACGGCACGGACAGAGAGGACGATCGGTTCAAGCCCTACACCGACAAAATGATCACGGTCCAATGCCCTAAGTGCGGCAGGAGCGATATGATCTGGTACATGCCCTTCCTTGGCATTCGGAAAATGGAAAACTATTGGTGTCGCGGCTGCGGTTGGAAGTTCGTCTACGACGAATTGGACCACTACGGAAGCAACGGCGAGTGGTGACCAACCGCCGTTTCAACCCTGCGACCGCGCCGCCGGTTGCAAATTTTGACGATAGTTGGGACCAGTGGCGGGGTTTAGCCAGAAGGCAGGTCTTCTCGGCTGAAAAAGCCCAGGTCGGCGCAGGGCGAAAAAGCCTTATACCCGCCGATGCGCCAGACTGGTCCCAACTATCGTCG
>CAVDXJ010000311.1:0-2771 GCA_963612765.1 Oscillospiraceae bacterium | reverse complement strand
ACGATAAAGCCCTTGTGCACGCGGCAAAAGCCCAGCGGCTCGAGCTTCTCGCCCAGCTCGTCCAAGGTCACCAGCACCGTCTCGGTGCGGCCGCCCTGCATGCGGACGATCTTGTCGCGCCCGCGAGCCTCGATATACAAAATCTCGTCGACCGAGAACGTGCCCATGCTGTGGGCCATCTTGACCGTGATCACGCGATCAGACTTGCGGGTCTTCCACGACTTCACAAAGGCCGTCATCGCGGCAGCCATGTCTTCGGCAAAGTGGCTCTTGCGCACAAACGACAGCGGCCGCAGCGGCAGCGACTCAAAAACGCGGTCCTCGGAGTTCGAGACAAAGACGATCTCGGTCTTGGCACCCGTCTCGCGCAGGGCCCGCGCAAAAGTTATCCCGTCGACGCCAGGCATCTCGATGTCCAGCAGGATAAGGTCAAAACTCACGTCGTCCAGGCGCCTGGCCAGTGCATCCGCACTGTTAAACGACTCGATTTGGACATCGGCGCCCAAGCGACCCAGGTTATGCTCGGCCGCCTGCGCGATCGACGACGCGGCAAAAGCCTCGTCGTCGCAGACGGCAACGTGGAACTGCAGCATGCGATTCTCCCCAATTACTCCCCATGCAATGAGAGCATCACCTTAGCGGTAAATACGCCACCCGCAAAGGAGAAATCGGCGACGCCGTCGTACTTCTCGGCGATTTTGGTGATAATGGCCGTCCCGTAGCCGTGCATACTGGCGTCGTCTTTGGTGGTGAGAAGACCGCCGCGATTGCTTGCCTGGGGCGGGGCGCCCGCGGGGTTGCTCACCGTGATGAGCAGCGAGCCTTGATCGGCAACCAAGGCCAGGTGGATGCACTTCTCGGCTGGCGAGACATGATCGCAGGCCTCGATGGCGTTGTCCAGAAGGTTCATAAGGACGCTGGCAAAGTCAATCTCTTGATAGGGCAGCTCGGCGGGCACGGCGATGCGCGAGTCCACGTCCACTCCCGCCGCCGTGGCGCGGGAAAGCTCGAGGTTCACGATGTCGTCCACCAGGGCGTTTCCCGTGTTGACATGCAGGAAGGTGGGGTTTGCGCGCATGGACATCTCGCCAAAGAACTCCTCGGCGCGCTCGTAGTCCTTTTGCTCAAGCAGCATCTTGATGTAGGCGTACTGGTTCTTGACCTCGTGGCGCAGGACGCGCAGGCTCTCGCCGCTCTCGCGGTAGGCGTCCAGGGCAGAAAGGCGGCTCTCCATAAGGTGGCGCTCGGCCTGGAGCTGGCGGCGCTCGTTGAAGCCGCGCACCAAGCGCAGGACGGCGTAGTAGACCACCAGCTCGGCTACCTGGCCGTTTATGCAAGAAAGAACGCTTTCCAGCGTGCTTACCGTGTAGTGGTCGACGCCAAAATCGCTGCGCAGGTACAGGATCGAGCGCGAGACCAGGCCCGACGCACACACCACCACAACGGGCAGGGCCAGGGCAAAAGTGACGTCGTCGCTGTCGATGGGACAGTTGGACTCAAGCGCCCACAAAATGGCCGAAACCGCCACCATGTAGACAAGAGAGACCAGCGAAGCGACCCAAATGCCGCCGTTTACCAGCTTGTTCACGACCTCGGCCGCGGCCAGTGAGTAAATCCACGAGCACATGAGAACCGCCACGCGCATAAGGCGTGCCGGCAGGTGGAAGTCGCGAAAGATGGCACAGCACGCCAGCGCCGGCAGCATCGTCCACGTAATCGAGTTGGGAAATACCAGGTCAGAGGCCGTGCCCAGAACCCAAACCGTGCCCAGCGCGATGCACAGGCGCCCCAACAGGCCCACGACCCCGCCCTGCGGCCGCGCGGGTCGCATGAACATGAGCACGATCGCGATCGCGTAAGCCAGATTGTACGGAGAAGTGACGCTGGCTACGAGCCTGTCGAGAACGACCTCCACCCCTAGCGCTCCCAGGCGGGAGGCACCGGCGCGTCATCCGTGGACCAAGTACCCAGCGGCGCGTTGGGTGCGGCGTCAAGGTCAAGACCGGCGAAGTTGCCCGCCAGGTAGCTGCGCAGGGCCGGGATGCCGATCATGGCCGCGTTGTCACCGCAGGCCCTCATGGGCGGCACGGTCACGCGCACGCCCATGCGCTTGAAGGTCTTCTCGTATGCCGCACGCAGGGCGGGGTTTGCCGCCACGCCGCCGCCGATGCAGATGTCGCCCACACCGGTTTGCTCCACGGCCGTCTTGGCCTTGGCCACCTGCACGTCAACGACGGCCGCCTGGAAGCTGGCCGCCAGGTCGGGCAGGTTGATGGGATGGCCCGCGCGGTTCTCGCCCTCGATGTAGGTGATGACGGCGGTCTTAAGGCCAGAGAGACTAAAGCTGTAGTCGCCGCTGTGCATCATGGCGCGCGGGAAGTGGATGGCCTTTTTGTTGCCCGTAGCTGCGAGTTTGCTGATCACCGGGCCGCCGGGATAACCCAGGCCCAAGGCCTTTGCCACCTTATCGAAGGCCTCGCCCACCGCGTCGTCGATCGTTGTGCCCAGGACCTCGTAGTCGCCCCAGGCGCGCACATGGACCAGCATCGTGTTACCGCCGGATACCAAGCTGGCCACAAAGGGCGGCTGCAGGTCCGGGGTCTCAAACAGGTTGGCCATCAAGTGGCCTTCCAGGTGGTGCACGGCAATGAGGGGCAGGTCAGCGGCGGTGCACAGGCCCTTGGCAAAGGCCACGCCCACCACCAGGGCGCCCACCAGGCCGGGGCCCGTTGTCACGCCAACGGCCGCCAGGTCGGCGGGCACCAGGGTGT
>CAVDXJ010000310.1:0-2773 GCA_963612765.1 Oscillospiraceae bacterium | reverse complement strand
GCGCACCCTGTCCAAGGCCTTTGGCCTCGCTGACCTTCGCGTGGGCTACCTGGTGGCCGACCCCGAGGTCGTCTCGATGCTGGCGGCCATCCGTCAGATTTATTCCGAGGACGTCATCGCCCAGTCGGTGGCCGTCGCGGCCGTCTCGCACAAGGATGAACTGGCCCCCGTCGTCGCCGACATCGTGGCCGAGCGCGACCGCCTGCTCGAGGCCCTGGGCGCCATCGAAGGCGTGGCTGTTTGGCCGAGCAAGGCCAACTTCATCCTGGCCCGCATGCACGGCGCCTCTCGCATCCGCGCCCGCCTGCGCGACGAGTACTCCATCCTGGTGCGCGACTTCAGTTATACACAGGGCCTCACCGATTGCCTGCGACTGACCGTGGGCACCCGCCAGGAGAACGACGAGCTTCTCGCTGCCCTTACCACCCTTGTTAAGGAGGAAGCATGAGCCGCACCGCTAAGGTGGTCCGCGCCACCAAAGAGACCGACATCGGGCTGTCCATCGACCTGGACGGTACCGGCGCCGCAGACATCGAGACGGGCGTGGGCTTTTTCGACCACATGCTCGACGCCTTTTCTCGCCACTCGCTGATCGATGTCACCCTGCGCGTCAAGGGCGACACCTACGTCGATGACCACCACACGGTGGAGGACACGGGCATCGTGCTTGGCCAGGCCCTTCGCGAGGCCCTGGGCGACAAGCGCGGTATCCGTCGCTTTGGCTCGGTTATGGTGCCGCTGGACGAGGCGCTGGTATTGGCGTCGGTCGACTGCTCGGGCCGCGGCGAGTTGTTTTGGGACGTCCCTATTGGCCCCGACAAAGTGGGCACCTTCGACACCGAGCTGGGCCACGAGTTCTTCGCGGGCCTCGCCCGTGACGCTGGTATAACGTTGCACCTGCGCCTTATCTGCGGCGAGAACGCCCACCACATCCTGGAGGCCACCTTTAAGGCCGCGGCGCGCGCCCTGCGCGAGGCCGTCGAGCCCGACCCCAGGTGCGCCGGTTCGATCCCCTCGACCAAAGGGAGCCTCTAATGGCAGCTCAGATCGTCGTGGTTGACTACCACAAGGGAAACCTCCTCTCTGTCGTCCGCGGCTTGGCAGACGTGGGAGGCCAGGCCGTGGCCACCGACGACTGCCAGGCGATCGCCCAGGCAGACGGCGTCGTCTTGCCGGGCGTCGGCAGCTTCGAGGACGCCATGACCTTCATGCGCGAGTCCGGCGAGGCCGATGCCGTCAAACAGGCCATCGCGGCCGGCGTCCCCTTCCTGGGCATTTGCCTGGGCCAGCAGCTCCTCTTCGAACGCGGCGACGAGAGATGCGACGGCAAGCTTCACGGCGTTAACGACCCCGAACGCTGGGTCGAGGGCCTGGGCATCTTCGAGGGCTCGGTCACGCGCCTGCGCTCTGGCCGCCTGAAGGTGCCCCACGTGGGTTGGGACCAGGTACACCTCACGCAGCGCGGCAAGCTTTGCCCGCTGTTCCGCGGCGTGCCCGAGGGCGCCAACGCCTACTTCACCCACTCCTACGCCATCGACGAGGACGTGAGCGACCTCGACGTGGCGGCCCGCACCCACTACGTGCGTAGCTTTGCCTCGGCAGTGTGGAAGGATAACGTCTTTGGCGTGCAGTTCCACCCCGAGAAGAGCTCGGCTTGCGGCCGTCAGATCCTTACCAACTTCGTTGACCTCGTGCGTGGCGGTGCCCGATGATCCTGTTTCCGGCAATCGACCTCATCGCGGGCCAGGTAGTCCGCCTTAAGCGCGGTGAGCGCTCCCAGATGGACGTTTACTCCACCGATCCGGCCGCCGTTGCTGCCGACTTCGCGGCCCGCGGTGCCCGCTGGATTCACGTCGTGGACCTCTCTGCCACTTTCGAGGAAGACGAGAAGGCCTGCGCTGCCAACGCCCGTGCGATCAAAGAGATCTGCGCCGTCGACGGCATCAAGGTCGACTGCGGCGGGGGAGTGCGCAGCCTGGCGGCCGTTGAGCGCCTGGCTAACCTGGGCGTCTCGCGCATCGCTATTGGCACTGCGCTGGTGAAGGACCCCGAGTTTGCTCGCGCCGCTGCGGAGAAGTACGGTGACCTGGTAGTGGCCGACGTCGCCGCAAAGGACGGCGTCGTAAAGGTCAACGGCTGGCGTGAGGCGGCAGGCGACCTTACGGTCGACGAGCTTCTTCCCACCTTGGCGGGCCTGGGCTATTCTCGCCTGGTCTTCACCGACATCGCCCGCGACGGCATGCAGACGGGCATCGACGTGGCCGCTTACCGTCGCGTCGCCAAGCTCTTTGGTTCGCTGCGGAGAAGTACGGTGACCTGGTAGTGGCCGACGTCGCCGCAAAGGACGGCGTCGTAAAGGTCAACGGCTGGCGTGAGGCGGCAGGCGACCTTACGGTCGACGAGCTTCTTCCCACCTTGGCGGGCCTGGGCTATTCTCGCCTGGTCTTCACCGACATCGCCCGCGACGGCATGCAGACGGGCATCGACGTGGCCGCCTACCGCCGCGTCGCCAAGCTCTTTGGTGCGCCCGTGGTGGCATCGGGCGGCATCGCCACCCTCGACGACCTAGCCCGCCTTGTGGCCGAGCCGGCCGACGTGATCGAAGGCGCCATCACGGGACGGGCCCTTTACGAGGGCAACTTCACGCTGGAAGACGCCCTTGCAACCGTCGCCAATGCCCCCGTCGCCTAACCCGAAAGGACACGCATGTTAACCAAACGAGTTATCCCCTGCCTTGACGTCAAGGACGGCCGCGTGGTCAAGGGCGTCAACT
>CAVDXJ010000309.1:0-2804 GCA_963612765.1 Oscillospiraceae bacterium | reverse complement strand
CTTCTTGGGACTCATGAGCTCGTCCAGCACCGCGGCCGGGGTAAGCAGGCGGTTGCAGCGCCAGTTGCGGTCGATGTCCCAGGCACGACCCTGGGGCAAACGTGCCATATTGTGCATAAGAAAGTCAATCAAACCCTGGGGAGGCCACCAGCCCATGTCACCCAGGGCCACGAGCTTGCCCTCCTCGCAGTCGACCTTGGCGGGCCAGGTCTCGGCCAGCTCTTTTAGCATGGCGACCTCTCGCAGGTAAGCGGCAAAGACGCGGCCTGCATAGATGTCGGCGAAGTTCTTTTGCACGCGGGCGCGCACGGCCAGGCCGCGGGCCGCAAGCTTGGGCGCCAGCTCGGTCCAGGCTCGGTTGGTGTCGCGCACGGCCACGGTGATGCTCGTCGCGCCAACGCGGGCCAGGTCACAGGCCTTGGTGGCAACAAGCTCCATCTCGGCCACGGGGCCCGCGGGCTGAAGCAGCTCCACGGCGCCGGTAGAGACCACGGGCTCGCCGGGGTTGAACAAGGCGGCGAGAAGCTCGTCGATCTCGGGGTCGCGGACGGGTGTGGCGCCGCCGGGGTTCTCGACATCGTTTGCCGGGGCAGCGCCGCAGTCCTCCCCCATCTCAACCTCGACGCCTGCGCGCTCGGCGTCGGCACGTAGCAGGGCCAGGCTGTCGCGGGTAGTCTGCCCGGCCGGGCCGTCCGGCACCTGCAGGCACACGTCCACGTGGCCGTGCGCCGCCATACCCACCAAAAACTCGCGCTCGGCGCGGGCAAAGGCCAGGTGGCCGCAAGTGACCAGGTAAATCTTCTCAGCTTGGGCAGCAGGCAAAACACCCGGCAGGCGGTCGTAGACCTTGGAGGCCTCTACGTAACCCTCGCAGTGTAAAAGCCCACGATAGGCGCCCGCCACGCGAATGGCCGCGACCTCAGACTCGCTCAGGCCCGCCGCCGAACACACAGCCTCCTGCGCCTTGCCGTCGGCGTCAAGCGGCAGCCACGGCAGGGCGCGGCTTGCCAGCTTAGAGATGACGTCGATGGTGCCGGGGTTGTCGCGCATGTCTCCCATAAGACCCTGCGGCACGGCGCGCATGGCCCGACGCACCAATAAACGCCTGGTCACGGGGTCAACGCACGAGGTACCGTCTCCCCATAGGCGCCAGAGGTCGCCCGAGATGCTGCCCAAGGTGCCTGCGTTCACGCCCAGGCCAAGACCTGCGGCGCAAAGCTCCTTTTGCAGGCTCAGGCCGTGGTCAAACGAGGGCGCCGCCAGGTAGGCGACGTCGTTTTTCTCGCATGCCAGATTAAGGGCGCTCGCGGCGGCCGCAAACAGGCCGGCCTCGTCTTTTATCGTGCGGACGCGTAGCATCGGCGCGGGTCTCCTTACCAAGAAAGGGACGGTTTCCCGCCCCCAGAAGAGTCGAAACTATCGATATGGTAGCAAGTGGCGCGGACGTTAATTGGCCGCGGGGTCATTGTCCAGACGCGAAAGCACAAGGCGGTAGCCGCCGGCCGGGCCGTTAAGGCACTTCGAGACACGGCTCACCGTGGTGGACGAGACACCGGTCGCGCGCGAAACGTCCAGGTAGGAGTGGCCGCGCGACAGCATGGTGGCGACCTCAAGGCGCTGCGAGAGGTCCTCTATCTCGCGCGAGGTCAAAAGGTCGCTGAGAAGAGCCTCGACCTCTTGGGGCGTTTGCAGCGAGCACAGGGCCGCGACCAGTCTTTGCCGTTCAATTTGCTGCTTATCCTGTGCCTCTGTCATGCGCGCTCTTCCCTTTCGCGTCGTTTTTACCCCTAGCACTTTAGCGCATTAAAGTGACTGACTGCACCCGAGGTGGGTAAATTTACCGAAGGCATAGACGTATAATCAAAAGCCTTGTGCACCCTTGGTTCGGAGGAATTATGAGCTTCATCAGCAACTGGTTGGTTACCGCCATCGCCGTCGCAGTGGCCGCCTGGATCGTACCGGGCGTTGAGATCGTGGGCGGAAACATCATGGCCGCAGCCGTGAGCGCCTTGGTCTTGGCCCTGCTCAACGCCACCGTCAAGCCCATCTTCAACTTCTTGTCCCTGCCCATCACCGTGCTGACGCTGGGCCTTTTCCAGCTGGTCTTGAACGCGATTATCCTCGAGCTGGCCAGCTACTTCTCGCGCAACATCTTCCACGCGGGCATCGCCATCGACTCGTTTGGCGCCGCGCTGTTTGGCGCCATCGTCATCTCGCTGGTGAGCGCCATCGTGGGCAAGGTCATCTAGCGCTGGGCGGCTTTTTTGCGTCGCGCTAGGGCCGTCTTGGCACTGATTGGGGTCGCTGCATGCAACCAAGTTTCGACTTTGCGGCAAGATTTCGGACTAACGCACGCCTGAACTCTCCTGACAAACGTCAGCGTCGGCATTTCCCCAGTTGAGCTAGCGCCAGCCCCGCTCAAGAAGGCGCTATTTGCCGCAAAGTCGAAAGTTAGTTGCAACTCGCCAAACACCGTGTCCCGATAAGGGAATCAAGAGCATCCACCACAGCGCCGGTACTAACTTCAAGACAGGCACCGGGCAACCATACAGTTTACGAAAAAGGCGGTCCCAATTTGGGACCGCCTTTTTATGCCGCGCGCAAGGAAAAGCGGCAACGGATTACCAGTCGCCGTTAGATCCGTACTGGTCCATCTCGATGTAATCGAATGTCCATGAGCAGTCGTGGCACCAGTACCTCTCCAATTCTCTGATGCCCAGCATGCCCGGCATGTACCAGATGTTGTGGCTATTGCATTTGGGGCAACTGACCGAAATCACGGTGTCGGTATAGGGCTCGTACCT
>CAVDXJ010000308.1:0-2813 GCA_963612765.1 Oscillospiraceae bacterium | reverse complement strand
CCGCCGCCGACGAGCGCCTGGACCGCCTGTACCACCAGGGCAAGGAGGTGCCGGCGCGCGGCCTGTTGAAGACCGCGGCCGACATCGAGGGCATCAAGAGATCCGCGGCGATCAACATCGGCGTGCTGGACTACGTGGCCGAGCACATCTGCGCGGGCGTGACCACCGCCCAGGTAGACCAGTGGATCTACGACTACACCGTCGAGCACGGCGGGGTACCGGCCGACCTCAACTACGAGGGTTATCCCAAGAGCGTCTGCACCTCGATCAACAGCGTGGTCTGCCACGGGATTCCCAGCGAAAAGGACGTGCTGCAGGAGGGCGACATCGTCAACGTCGACTGCTCCACGATCCTGGACGGGTACTTCTCGGACTCGAGCCGCATGTTCTGCATTGGCGAGGTGTCGCCTGAGCGCCAGCGCCTGGTGGACGTCACGCGCCAGAGCGTGCAAGCGGGCCTGGCGGCGATTAAGCCCTGGGGCTATTTGGGCGACGTGTCGCACGCGGTGCAGGAGGTCGTCGAGGCGGCGGGCTTCTCGGTGGTGCGCGAGTTTGGCGGCCACGGCATTGGCCTGGAATTTCACGAGGACCCCTTCGTGGGCTTCGTGGGCGAGCCGGGCGAGGGCATGGTGCTGGCGCCGGGCATGTGCTTCACGATCGAGCCCATGGTCAACGCCGGTGCTTGCGAGATCGACACAAGCGACGCAAACGGCTGGACCGTGCGCACCAAGGACGGGTCTGACTCCGCCCAATGGGAGGTCCAGCTGGTCGTGACCGAGGACGGCTACGAGCTGTTGAGCTGGTAGTGCGGAACCCCGTACAACGCGGCGGGTCTTCTCGCCGCACCGGTACGTGACCCTAAGCTAACGAGCAGGAGCATCAACAACGCTTCCCCAGGTCTCCGCGATCTGGGGAAGCTTGCTTTTGCGCAGCAAGAACAGGGCGATGCAGCCGAGAAGGACGCCAAAGAGCATGGGCATCACAAGGGCAACCGCCTGCGCGACGTCCTCGCCGACGGGGGCCGCGGTCGACGCCACGTTGAACAGCGAGGCCACCGAGCCGCCCATGTCATACAGTGCGTGCACCAGCACCGTCACCCAGATGTTGCCGCAGCGAAAGTAGATCGCGGCCAGAAGGATGCCGGCGAAGGCGGCCGAGACCACCTGCGCGATCACCGAGGTCGCCGGCGCAAAGGCCAGGTTGACCAGGTGCATAAGGCCAAAGATCACACCGGAAAGGCCGCAGGCGGCGAGAAGACCGCGGCGCGTGAGGCCAAAGTGCTCGAGCAGGGTCTGGGCCATGACGGCGCGTCCCAGGGTCTCCTCACCCAGGCCCACCAGCAGGTAGTTGACGATAAAGGCCGCGGCGGCGGGCAGCGTGGGCATCGTGGCCTCGCCCTCGAGCGCGCGGTTGACGCCGGCGAAAATCATGAAGGCTGCGAAGCAGATGAGAAACGCGCCGCAGGTCAGGCCGCGAGCGAAGTTCGACGTGCGACGGAGAAGGAACGTGTGGCCGGTCGCGTGCAGGAGCGCCAGGGCCAGCACGAAGGGGGCGAACTTCACCAGCGAGATTCCCAGCTGGGGAATGGACGCGTCGATGCCGGCGAGCAGCCACGCGTTCACGCCCGCCGTCCACAACCAGTCGACAAGCGCCATCCCCGCAACGCCCAGGGCCGCCACGACCACGCAGTAAACGACCGGGCACTTCTCGCGTATCTCATTCATGTGGGGTTCCTTTCTCAAATCGACCTCACGAGTATAGGTTCCCGACAGGTGTTTCTCGACGGCGGTTCTTGGTTTGGGTCGATGTTTGTACGGGGCTTCTCGATTTGGGGCGATGTTTGTACGAAAAGGGGCGTTTTTCTGGGTTTGGGCCGATGTTTGTACAAACATCGGTAGGACGGCGAGAAGCGCGGTAACGCAGAATGCACGACTGAGCCCGTTTTTGGTCGCACGAAATCTTCACTTGCGAGTTTTTACGCTGTCTACCTGCGTGTTTGCACGGTGAAGTTCCCGGCGGGGCGCGAGTGATAGGTTCCTGTAAGGTTTGCCGGGTAGGCTCGGCGCATGGACATCGTGATTTCACATATCAGTGCGCTTCGAGTCGTAAGAAGGTGCCGGCGGTGGCGGGAACTTGTATCCGAGCCTTCGACGCTTCCTTCTCGCATGCCCACGCCAAAAGAAGCCCGTGACCTGCGGTTGGTTTATCCGTTTCTGGCCGAGAAGATCGAGGTTCTTCTCGGTGACGTTAAATCGTGCCACGTCTCACCCATCGCGCAGCGGCGCGTCTGGGCCGCGCCGCTTCCGCCCGAGGCGCTCATCGAGCTCTCCCCTGGCGTGCGGCGCGCGTCTCCGCTCTTTATCCCGGTGCTTCTGGCCTCCCGTCTGGGACGTTGGGAGATGCGCCTCTTGTTGGCGGAACTCATGGGGCTCTACTCGATTTCCGAGGACACCCAGATGGGCCTGACGCAGAGAAGAGAGCCGCTGGTCACGCGCGACGAGCTTCTGGCCTTTCTCGACAAGCTGGGCTCTGCCCGCGGGACAAAAATCGTGCGCGAGGCCTTAAGCGAAGCCCCCGAGCTGGCCGCGTCGCCTTTGGAGGCCAAGCTCTACCTGCGCGCGACGCTTCCCCTCGCGCGCGGCGGCTACGGCATGCAAAGCGTCGTTCTCAACAGCTCCTTCGAGCTAAGGCGCATCACGTCTCACATCAGAACTTTACAGGTTCGAAAGCCTGACCTGCTCTTCATTGGACCCGCAGACGGGGTGTGCCTGGACTACATGGGCGCCTGGCACGACAAGCGCGCAAGCGTCGAC
>CAVDXJ010000307.1:0-2822 GCA_963612765.1 Oscillospiraceae bacterium | reverse complement strand
CACTAGCGCGATGCGCCGGATAGACCAGGCCTTTGAGTCAAAACCACCTGCGGTTTTGTTGCCCAAAACGCTCGCCTACTCGGCGAGAACGCCTAGTGCGCCCGTCTTTCGTGCTATTTGTATCGGTGCGCGCTGCGGCTGCTTTCGAAAAGCGGCGGCAGTATCGGCGACGGGCAAGTAGACCGACCTTCGGGAACAAACTTACCTGCGGTTTTGTACCTGAAAGAGGTTGGCCGCTCGGAGGAAGTCGGAACTGCCGCCGCATTTCGAATTTAGGTTGCGCTGGGCCCGGGGCGGGATACCCGAAGGGACGGTTTTAGAGCCTGGAGGAAATCGCGAGGCTCGCGGCGCCAAGGACCAGCATGATGCAAAGCACGGGGATGAAGGAACCCAGGGCAGAAACCAGCAGACCCGCGCCCCAAGAGCCCGCCATGGAAGCGAAGATGCTGTAAGTGTTGACCACGGCCATGTTCTGGGCCATGTTGGCCTGCCCCCACTCGGTACGCGAGACAAACGGCATGGTCACGACGGCAGCGCCCCAGGCCATGCCGGTCAAAAGGCAGGCAAGTGCCTGGACCGGCAGGCTCGCCAGCAGCAAAGACGCAATCATAACCGCGGGCGCAACGATACCCACGCAGGCTATAGCGCGCATGGTTTTATGACGCCCCAAACGGTCAAGAGCAACGCCGCAGGTCAAACGTCCTAAGCCGCTGCCGATGTTGACGAAGCCGATAACCACGGCCGCGGCAAAATCAGACGCCCCCAAAGACAAAGGAAGTTCGCGGCCGATGCCGGTGGTGCCCATGCCAATACTGCCCAGCATAAATAGGAACGCATAGAGCAGCCAAAAGGTGTGTGTCCGCGCCATCTGCGAGCTTGGGACAAAACGATCGTCGGCAACAGCGTCGGCTCCGCCGCCAATGCGCCCGGCGAGAACCCCAGTTTCCTCCTCCGAAGGCGGCCGGACAATGGCAGACGCTGCAAGGACCAGCCCCGCAAAGACGACGGCAAAACCCATAAGAGTCGCGCGCCAGGGAAGCACCCCGTAAAGCGCCGTGGCAACCGGCCCCAGCACAAAGCCGCCGGCCCCAAACCCCATCAACGTAACGCCCTGGGCAAAGCCGCACTTATCAGGAAACCACGAGGTCACCGTGGGTATTACGACGTTATAGGCCCAGCCAATGCCAAAGCTAGCGACAAGACCGTAGGCCACGTAGGTCGCAAGCAGCGCGCCCTCCCCTGCCGCGCTTGCCGTACCCACAAAACCAGCCGCCAACATCACGGCACCCGCAACCATGGCCACCCGCGTTTGCCCGCGCCTCACAAGCGGCCCCACCGCCAGACTGCCAATGGTAAACGCGCAGATAGACAGCGCAAAGACCAACGTCATCTGCGAGACCGACCACCCAAACTCCACCTTAAGCGGCGCCAATAGCACCGAGTACGCGTAGATAAGCCCCAAGAACAGCAGCAGTGCCGTGGCACAAACCAGAATGCCGTTTCGTTTTTTATCCAACACAGTGACAATCCCCCCGTCTGCATCAACAAAAAAGCGGGGCCGCCGCCAGGGGCAGCCCCGCGCATTGCTCAATAACGTGCAGGTAAACGGCTATAAACGCAGCGGCCTCTTAGCGAGCAGCCTCGAGAATCTTCTCGATATCCTCGACGTGCAGCTGCATGAAGGCGCCGGCGTGATCGCCGCCGCGGGCATCCACCGCACCCTGGGCCATCTCGTGAATCTGCTCGGGCGTGGGGTCAACGCCCAGCTCGGTCAGGCTGGTAGGCAGGTTGATGGAGTGGCACCACTGGTCCCAAGCCTCGATACCGCGAAGACCCGTGGCCTTAGGATCGTGGAAATCGTTCTGCACGCCCCAAACATTGACGGCAAACTGAGCAAAGCGCTCGGGGTCGACGTCGATGACGTACTTGGCCCAGCTGGACCAAATGGCGGTGAGGCCGGCTCCGTGGGCAACGTCGAACATGGCGCCGATCTCGTGCTCGATGGCGTGGCAGGCAAAGTCGCCAACACGGCCAAGGCCGGTAAGGCCGTCGTGGGACTTAGCGCCCGCAAGCAGCAGGTTTGCGCGGGCGGGATAGCTGGTGGGGTTGGCCAGTGCCTCGGGGACAAAGGTTTTGACGGTGCGCATAAGACCCTCGGCCAGCTCGTCAGAAAGCTCGACGTGCTGCTCGGTGGTGAAGTAGCGCTCCATGGTGTGCATCATGATGTCGGCACCGGGGGCCGCGGTCTGGAACGGCGGCAGCGAGTAGGTGAGCTCGGGGTTCATGATGGCAAACAGCGGACGAGCGCACTCGTGGTTGTACGAGCGCTTAAGCATCTTCTCGCCCATGGTATCGATGTTGATAACCGCCGAATTGGACGTCTCGGAGCCGGTGCCGGCCAGGGTGGAAATCGCGCCGATCTTGGCGATCTTATCGGTGCTCACCTTGCCCAAGAACAGGTCCTCAAGCTCGAAGTCGTTGGCCAGGCCATAGGCGATGGCCTTAGACGAGTCGATGGCCGAGCCGCCGCCAATCGGCAGGATGAAGTCGACGCCCTGCTCCTTGCAAAGCTCGACGCCCTTCTTCACCAGCGAGAGGCGCGGGTTGGGAACAACGCCGTCAAGCTCGACGTACTCGATACCAGCGGCGTCAAGGCCCTCCTCGACGCGGGCAAGCAAACCGGTGGTGCGCACGTAGTCGCCGCCCCAGTGGATAAGGGCCTTGTGGCCGCCAAACTCCTTGATAAGGCGACCGGCCTCTTTCTCGGTGTCCTTGCCAAAGACGATCTTGGTGGGAACGAGATACTCAAAGTTGACCATAGT
>CAVDXJ010000306.1:0-2831 GCA_963612765.1 Oscillospiraceae bacterium | reverse complement strand
CCACAAAGCCTGTGGCGTCGACGGTAATTGCGCCTTGTTCGGGCACGTCCATAACAACTTGATCGATAACGGGGAGAAGAACCTCGCCGAGCTCGCCCTCGATGACCCAGACGTCGTTGGCCGGGCCGCACATGACCTCGGAGATGGCACCCAGCGCCCTGCCCGAAACGTGGTTGACCTCGCGGCCGATAAGCGCGCGTGGGTCGTGAAGGGCCAGGTCCTCGGGCAGATCCTCGACGTGGGCCAGGATGTACCTGCCCACAAGCTCCTGGGCGCCGGCGATGTCGCCCACGCCGGATAACGAGACCAGGCTGCCCGCGCGGTCGTCGCCCTCGACGCGCAGAACCTTGTGCCAGCGCGAACCCTTGAGGGCGGGCGGGACCACAGCGATTTCCATGCCTTTACGCATAAGTGAGGGAAGGCCGTGGGCGGGAACCGTCACGACCTCCCCTTTTCTCCCGTGGGTCTTCTCCACACGGGCTATGCACTTAAAGCGTTGCTGCATTGGCGCTAGCCTACGACCTCAACCTCGACGTCGGTGCCGACACGCTGGCCCAGGGCGCGGGCAAGCGTGCGGATTGCCTTGATGGTACGGCCCTTACGGCCGATGACACGGCCTGCGTCGGCCTCGGAGCAGCTCACCTCGATGAGGGAGCCCTCCTCGCCGTCAGTCACGTCAAGGGAGACCGCATCCTGATCGTCGACGAGTCCGCAGACGATGTACTCGACAAGATCGGCGACCTTGTCAGAGGCCATCTCCTCTTCCTCGGCAACGAGCTGGGTATCCTGCGTGGTCTCCATGTTATCGACCACGCAGACTACTCGGCGTCGGCCTCAGCGGCGGCCTCGGCGGCGGCAGCGGCCTTAGCGGCGGCCTTCTTGGAAAGCTTGGCCTTCTTCTCGGCAGCGGGCTTCTCGCCGCGGGCGATGTCGATAAGGTGAGAGACGGTGTTGGTGGGCTGAGCACCCTTGGCGATCCACTCGTCGACCTTCTCGATGTTGATGTCGATGGTCTTGGGGCTGGTCAGGGGGTTGTAACGACCAACGAGCTCGATGTAGCGGCCGTCGCGGGGCATGCGGCTGTCAGCGACGACAACGCGGTAGTACGGACGCTTCTTGGCACCGTGACGGGCCAGGCGAATCTTGACTGCCAATTAAAACTCCTCCATACGGGCGGTGCACGTAGTATTTGGGTAGGCCGCACCGCAAGCCACAGAACAGTCATACAGTTTACGACTGTTGGCGCTGCTGACAAGGTGCAGTTTTTGTGAATGCTGCGTGTTGAGAACGCGATGGCGCAATAGGTTCAGGCCAATTTAAGTCCCAACGGATAGCATTGAGCCATCATCTATCAGTTAGCTGAAAGAGAGGGTACCATGAATATCCTTGTTGTTGAGGACGAGCGCAACCTGGCCGACGCCATCGTGAAGATCCTGGAAGACGACGGCTACAACGCCGAGGCGGTCTACGACGGTAAGGCCGGCCTCATGAGCGGCAAGAGCGGCCTGTACGACGCCATCGTGCTGGACGTGATGCTGCCCCAGATGAACGGCTACGAGGTGGTCAACGAGCTTCGCCACAGCGATATCTCGACCCCGGTCCTCATGCTCACCGCCAAGACCGCCACGAGCGACAAGGTCGAGGGATTAGACGCCGGCGCCGACGACTACATGACCAAGCCCTTTGACGCGCCCGAGCTTCTCGCCCGCCTGCGCGCCCTTACCCGCCGCCGCGGCGACGTGGTGATCGACGAGGTGACCTTCGCCGATATCACGCTGGATCTCTCGACCCACGACCTTTCCTGCGCCGAGAAGAGCGTGCACCTCTCGGGCAAGGAGTTCGAGGTCATGAGTACCCTTATGAGCTCGTCTTCGCGCGTCGTCTCTAAGCAGGACCTTCTCACCCGCGTGTGGGGCGCAGACGCGGAGGCCTCCGAGAACTCCGTCGAGGCTTATATCTCGTTCCTTCGCAAAAAGCTCGCGCACATCGGCTCGAAGGTCCAGGTCACGACCCTGCGCATGCTGGGGTATCGCCTGGAGGTCTTCGACACCGCCGAGAACTAAGCCGTAAGAGCCGCCGGATTCGTCGCAGAGGGCCGCATGCTAAAGAAGCTTCAACGTGAGTTCACGCTTATAACCATGTGTTTGACGGGGCTTGTGCTCATCGTGGCCCTGGGGTCGACGCTGGTGGCCAACTGGACCACACAGACCTCGACCACCTGGGCGCTTCTCAATAAGAGCCTTGCAGACGGCTATGCGAGAAGTGCCCGGATGGGCGACTCGGGCTTTGGGCCGGGCGGCGCCGACAGCATGCTGGTCATCACCGTGGACGCAAATGCCGGCGGAATCATGCTGAGCAAGAGCGACACGCCCGTCGACATCGACAGCGACCTTCTCGACACCCTTTTGTACGAGGCGTCCTGCTCAACCGAGACGCAGGGGACCGATTACGAGCACCACCTGGCGTGGATGAAGAAAGAGACGTCGTGGGGCTACCGGATCGCCATCTGCGACACGCGCGGGCGAGACACGACCTTCTTCAAGCAGCTGGGGATCGACGCCGTGATCGTGGTCGTCTCGATGCTGGCGCTATGGTTTGTGGTGCGCGAGCTGGCAAAACGGGCCGTGAAACCCGTTGAGCTGGCCTGGGACCAGCAGCGTCGCTTTATCTCGGACGCTTCGCACGAGCTCAAGACGCCGCTTGCCGTGATTATCGCCAACCTGCAGATCCTGCAAAAGGACAAGGGGCTGCCGGGCGACTCCAAGCACTGGATCGATATCACGGCAGACGAGGCCGCGCACATGAAGACGCTGGTAGAGGACCTTCTCACC
>CAVDXJ010000305.1:0-2831 GCA_963612765.1 Oscillospiraceae bacterium | reverse complement strand
GCCGGCGTGGGCGCCCAGTACGACTCCGAGATCGTCTACCACAACATGCGCGAGGACGTGGCCAAGCAAGGCGTCATCTACACCACCATCGAGGACGCGCTGCACGACCCCCAGTGGGAGCCCGTGGTGCGCGAGTACTTTGGCACCCTGATCCCGCCCACCGACCACAAGTTCGCGGCGTTGCACTACGCGGTGTGGAGCGGCGGCTCGTTTGTCTATGTGCCTGCGGGCGTCACCCTGGACTACCCGCTGCAGAGCTACTTCCGCTTGAACGCCGCGGGCGCGGGCCAGTTCGAGCACACGCTGATCATCGTCGAGCCCGGCGCTGACCTGCACTTTATTGAGGGTTGCTCGGCTCCCAAGTACTTTGAGGCCAACCTGCACGCGGGCGCGGTCGAGCTGTTTGTCAAGGACGGCGCGCGCCTTCGCTACTCGACCATCGAGAACTGGTCGAAGAACATGTACAACCTCAACACCAAGCGCGCCAAGATAGGCGCCGAGGCCAAGATGGAGTGGGTCTCGGGATCGTTTGGCAGCCACGTGAGCTACCTCTACCCCACCACCGTCATGGAGGGCGACCGCTCGAGCTGCGAGTTCACCGGCATCACCTTTGCCGGCGCCACGCAGGATTTGGACACCGGCTGCAAGGTCATCATGAACGGCGCCGATACCACGGCCTCGATCAACACCAAGTCGATCTCTAAGGACGGCGGCATCAATACCTTCCGCAGCTCCGTGGTGGTGGGACGCCGCGCCGACCGCGCGCGCTGCTCGGTGAGCTGCCAATCGCTGATGCTCGACAACATCAGCCGCTCCGACACCATCCCGGCTATGGACGTGCGCAACGCCACGGCCAGCGTGGGCCACGAGGCCACCATCGGCCGCATCAGCGACGACACGATCCTCTATCTCATGAGCCGCGGCTGCTCTGAGGCCGAGGCCCGCACGCTGGTGGTCAACGGCTTTGCAAACCCCGTCTCCAAAGAGCTTCCCATGGAGTACGCCGTCGAGATGAACAACCTGATCAAACTCGAGATGGAAGGGGCGATCGGCTAATGGCAGACATCAACAACACCGCGGCCGGCGGCGCCGCGACCGTCACCTTGGAGCGCGTGAACGTCGCCCCCGCGCAGACCTGGAACCGCCTGCGCGCCAACGACGTCACCCTCACCGTCCCCAACATCTCCCGCAAGGGCGACGTCTATTTCGCGCTGCCGCAGCTCTTCTCCAAAATCGAGTGCGGCATGGGCGAGAAGGTCACCGGCTGGGTCTGCTCGCAGGCCGCCGACGCCCGCTACGTCGAGGTTCCCAAGAACACGGTGCGCGACGAGGCCATCTTAATTGAGGTGGGCGGCGAGAAGAACGCGGCCGTGGCCGACACCGGCGTCATGGTGCGCGAGGGCGCTACCTGCACGATCGTCGTGGCCGTCAAGGGCACAGCCGCCGCGGCCGATGACGCAGACGCCCCCGCGACCACCGCCTCCTTGCTGCGCGTCTACGCCGAGCCCCGCGCCAACGTCACCATCGTCGAGGTCATGGGCTGTGCGGACGACGGCGCCCAGCACCTCGAGAGCGTGGGCATCCACTGCGAGGACGACGCCCGCGTGACCGTGCGCCAGTACGCGCTGGGCGGCGGCACCGTGGCCGCCGGCTTTGCCGCCAACCTGGTGGGCGACCGCTCGCGCATCGATTTGACCTGCCGCTACTACGCGCACAACCGCGATACCCTGGACATCAACCACATCGTGCGCCAGCGCGGCCGCAACACCCGCGCCGAGGTTCACGAGTCGGGTGCCTTAGACGACGCCGCGCGCAAGTCCCTGCGCGCCACGATCGACCTTATCCACGGCGCCCGCGGCTCCAAGGGCAACGAGGCCGAGAACGTGCTGGTGCTGGGCGACGACGTGGTCAACAAGACCATGCCCGTCATCTTGTGCGACGAGGACGACGTGGCCGGAAACCACGGCGCCACCATCGGCAGCGTGAGCCCCGAGCAAATCGCCTATCTCATGGACCGCGGCCTTTCCCGCGACCAGGCAGAGCAGCTCTTTGTTCGCGCCATCTTCGAGGACGCGATCATCAACGCGCCCGAGGCGTCTTCTCAGGCCTCGGCCGTCGCTTTTGCCGAGAAGGTCCTTGGCGCCGAGATTGCCCACGACTTCAACGAGGGGGCAGACGAGTAATGACCGTGCCCGTGGATATCGAGCAGAACCCCTATAAGGCCGACTTCCCGCTGCTGGCGGGCCACCCCGAGCTGGCCTTCCTTGACTCGGCGGCAACCGCTCAGCGCCCGGCCTGCGTGCTGGACGCGCAGCGCCGCTTCTACGAGACGATGAACGCCAACCCGCTGCGCGGCCTCTATAGCCTGTCTGTGGCCGCGACCAGCGAGATCGAGGCCGTGCGCAAGCAGGTGGCCGAGTTTCTCGGCGCCTATACGGCAGACGGCAAGCCGGCGGCATCCGACGTCGTGTTTACCCGCAACGCGTCCGAGGCCCTGAACCTGGTGGCCAAGTCCTTTGCGCCCACGGTTTTGCAGCCCGGCGACGAGGTGGCCGTGACCGTGATGGAGCACCACTCCAACCTCATCCCCTGGCAGCAGGCCTGCCGCGCGGCCGGCGCGAAGCTCGTGGTCATGTACCCCGAGAAGGACGGCGCGCTCTCCGCCGACGAGATCGCCGCGAAGATCGGGCCGAAGACGCGCATCGCCGCCTGCGCCCACGTCTCCAACGTCATGGGCTGCGAGCTGCCGGTGCGCGCCATCGCCGACGCGGTACACGCTCAGGGCGGCTACCTGGTGGTCGACGCCGCGCAGTCCACGCCGCATCTGGCCG
>CAVDXJ010000304.1:0-2834 GCA_963612765.1 Oscillospiraceae bacterium | reverse complement strand
ACCTGCACGAGTACCTACCGGCGCCCGACTTCTCCACCGGCGGCGAGATCATTTATCGCCGCGAAGAGATGGAAAAGATCTACGAGACGGGCACGGGCGGCTTCCAGATTCGCTCGCGCTGGCGCTACCTCCCCGAAGAGCGCATCATCGAGGTCTACGAGATCCCCTACACCACCAAGACCGACGTCATCATCGACCGCATCGTCAAGCTCTCCAAGGAGGGCAAGGTGCGCGAGATCGCCGACATCCGCGACGAGACCGACCTCTCGGGCCTGCGCATCGCCATCGACGTCAAGCGCGGCACCGACCCCGAGCAGCTGATGGCCAAGCTCTTCAAGTCCACCACGCTGCAGGACACCTTTAGTTGCAACTTCAACGTGCTGGTCGACGGCTACCCGCGCGTCATGGGCGTGCGCCAGATCCTGAGCGAGTGGGTGGCCTGGCGCGTCGAGTCCACGCGCCGCCGCATCACCTTTGACCTGCAAAAGAAGAGCGACCGCCTGCACCTGCTGCACGGCCTTGAGGCCATTTTGCTGGACATCGACAAGGCCATCGCGATCATTCGCGGAACCAAGCTCGAGGTCGAGGTCGTGCCCAACCTTATGAAGGGCTTTGGCATCGACCAGGTCCAGGCCGAGTTCGTGGCCGAGATCAAGTTGCGCAACATCAACGAGGAGTACATCCTCAACCGCACCAAGGACATCGCCAAGCTGGAAGAAGAGATCGCCGAGCTCAAGGCCACCCTGGCCAGCGAGAAGAAGATCAAGGACGTCATCCGCGGCGAGCTTGCGGCCGTCAACAAGAAGTATGTGACGCCGAGAAAGACCGGGCTTGTCTCGCCGTCAGACGTGGTCGAGGTGAGCCTTGAGCCCGAGGTCGAGGAGTACCCGGTGACCATCATGGTCTCGCGCCACGGCTACTTGAAGAAGATGACCGACCGCGTTTTGAGCCGCGCCGCCGCGCTTAAGTACAAGGACGGAGACGAGCCCTTCATCGAGTTCGCGTCCAACAACACGCACGACCTTCTCGTCTTCACTGATAAGTGCCAGGTCTACAAGACCAAGGTCTCGGCCTTCGAGGACACCAAGTCGGCCCAGTTGGGGTCCTTCTTGGCAACCGATCTGGATTTGGAAGCCGACGAGAACGTCACCTGGGTCATCGACCCCGAGGACTACGCCGCCGACCTGCTGTTTGTTTTTGAGAACGGCCGCGTTGCACGCGTCGCGCTGTCGGGTTACGCCACCAAGACCAACCGCAAGAAGCTCAAGAACGCCATCTACGGCGGCTCCAAGCTGCTGTACGCCACGGTGCTCAAGGAGGACCGCGACATCGCCCTGGCCACCAACGACCAACGTCTGCTCAACTTCAACACGGAGCTTCTCGCCACCAAGACCACCAACAGTACCCAGGGCATCCAGGTGGTCACCAAGAAGAAGGGCCGCATTGTCGACGCGGTGGGCAAGCTCGAGGACTTCCTGGGGCCGGATGCCTACGTCGAGAAGTTCTGCGCCGCCAAGCTGCCCTCGGCTGGCGCCTCGATCAAAGAGAGCGACATGAAGAGCCTCTTCGACCTGGAGGGATAGGGGCGCGTTGGCCGCCTCTTGCGAGCTGCACTTTTGGGACTTGTCTGATGGTTTTGGAGCCGCGCGGCTGTAAATCCGGGACTTGTCTGATGAATCGGCATTAAAAATCGGGCTTGTCTGATGTTCAAGTATCAGACAAGCCCGAATTTTGCAGGTGGGTGGGCGTGCGGAGACGAACGCGCGGGTTGCGGCGTCCCTAGAGCTCCTTCTCCCAAAGGTTGGTCCAGCCGGGGAGGGGCAGGCCCGGGTAGGGCAGCCACACTGGCTTGTGGCGAGTGAAGCCCTCGCGAGCGTAGAGGTTGTTGGCGGCCACGTTGGCGACGCTCGTGTTGATGCGCGCCACGTGGGCGCCCAGCTCACGGGCTCGCTGAGCTGCGGCGGCGAGAAGGGCGCTCGAGACGTGGCGGCCCTGCGCGGCCGGGTCGACGGCAAACAGGTGGTAGCAGGCGGCTTCTTGGGCGGGCAAGGGCTCCCAATCGGCGGCGCCAAGGCCGCGGCCGTGGCCGGGAAGCCAGCCGTCGCCCATATCGGTGTTGTGGTCGACAAAGACCAGGCCAAGAGGGGCGGCGCCGGGTTTGGGCGCACCGTCGCGGACGTCGGCCACGTCAAAGGCACCCAGGCCAATGCCACGGCCCAGCAACTCATCGACCAGCCCGCGCGGCGGCCACAGGTCCTTGACCCAGCCGCTCGTGCCGGGGTGGGCGACCACGTGGTCGTAGAGGGCGTTGGCCGCGTTGGCAGTCTCGGGGCCCACGGGCACCTCCACGATGCCGTCCGGCACCGGGGCGGGCGCGGCCTCGTGGCGCACGTCGTTTTGCTCGATGCTGTGAAGCACGCCCTCGGTCACGTCGTTGGGGGCAACCTTGGGCAGCGTGTGCTCGGCTCCCTCGACAAAGTAGCACTCGGCGCCAGGGATGGCGTTGGCGATGCGCCAGGTCTCCTCGGGCGAGATGCAGTCGAACTCGCCCGCCATGACGGTGACCGGGCAGGTAATGGTGCCCAGCGACGCGGCATCGATCTGCGGCTGGTCGACCATCAGCTGCAAAAGCTCGGCGATGCGCCCGGCCTCGGCAGGGGAGGGCACAGGGTTGCCGTTCTCGTCGAAGGCGCCCTCCCAGCCGTTTGCCGCCCATGCGGCGTTGGCTGCGGCGGCCTGGGCCATGAAGTCCTGGTCCTCCTGCGAGAGGCCTGCCGGCGTGAGGTTTGCCCCCAAAGCCGTCAGCGACAAGACATGCTCGCCCCAGTCGCGGG
>CAVDXJ010000303.1:0-2850 GCA_963612765.1 Oscillospiraceae bacterium | reverse complement strand
GCCGCAAGATGGCCGTCGAGCAGGTCGACACCCAGCGCCAGGGCTTCAAGCGCCTTGGCGTTTTGGCCGAGTGGGACAACCCCTACCTCACCTACGTCAACGACTACGACGCCACCGACGTCGAGATCTTCAAGGCCATCTTTGACCGCGGCGCCATCTACCGCGGCCGCAAGCCCGTGCACTGGTGCTCGCACTGCCACACCGCGCTTGCCGAGGCCGAGATCGAGTACGGCGACGAGGTGAGCCCCGCCATCTTCGTGCGCTTCGAGATGACCACCGTTCCCGCCGGCCTTGAGGCCTGGGAGGGCAAGCTCTGGGTCGACATCTGGACCACCACCCCCTGGACCCTTCCCGCCGACGACGCCGTGATCCTGCACCCCGAGGCCACCTACGTGGCCGTCATCCACAACGGCGCGGCCGAGATCATGGCCGAGGCCCTGGCGGAGAAGGACTGCGCCAAGTTTGGCTATGAGGACGTCGAGCTGGTGCGCGGCGCCGACGGCGAGCCCTGGCGCATGACGGGCACCGAGCTTTGCCACAACAAGTACAAGCAGCCGATCTTTGGCGACCAGGGTGAGGAAGGCGAGTTCATCTACGCCGACTACGTCACGCTCGAGGACGGTACCGGCATCGTCCACACTGCTCCCGGCCACGGCGTCGACGACTACCTGGCCGGCATGAAGTTCAACATCCCCGTGGTCATGCCCGTCGACGACGACGGCCGCTTCTTCAAGGGCGACGGCATGGGCACCGGCGGCCCGTGGTCCGGCATGGAGGTCAACGAGGCCAACCCCAAGATCATCGAGTGGCTGCGCGAGCGCGGCACCTTGATCTTGCACGAGGACATCAACCACAGCTACCCGCACTGCTGGCGCTGCAAGCAGCCCGTCATCTTCCGTGCCACCAGCCAGTGGTTCGTCTCGATGGACAAGCCCTTGACCGACGGCAAGTCGCTTCGCGAGGAGGCGACGACCGAGCTCAACAAGGTCGCCTTCTTCCCGGCGCACGCCATCAAGCGCATCGGCTCGATGGTCGAGGGCCGTCCCGACTGGTGCATTTCTCGCCAGCGCAACTGGGGCGTGCCCATCCCGGCCTTCACCTGCCAGGACTGCGGCGAGGTCGTCATGAACGACGCCACCCTGGACGCCGTCATCAAGCTTTTCCGCGAGAAGGGCTCTGACTGCTGGTTCACCGACGAGCCGGCCAGCTACCTGGGCGACGCCTGCACCTGCGAGAAGTGCGGCGGCCACAACCTCAAGGCCAACAAGGACATCTTGGACGTGTGGTGGGATTCCGGTGTCTCGCACACCGCCGTTTGCCGCCACCGCGATAACCTGGCCTTCCCGGCCGACATGTATCTCGAGGGCTCCGACCAGCACCGCGGTTGGTTCATGAGCTCGCTCATGACGTCTGTGGGCGCCTACGGCGTGGCCCCCTACAAGTCCGTGGTCTCCCAGGGCTTCACCCTGGACGGCCAGGGCCGCAAGATGTCCAAGTCCCTGGGCAACGTCATCGACCCCAACAAGGTCTGCGACGAGCGCGGCGCCGACGTGCTTCGCCTGTGGCTGGCCTCGGTCGACACCTCCAACGACGTGCCCTGCGACGGCGACATCCTGGGCCACGTGGGCGAGGCCTACCGCAAGATCCGCAATACCCTCCGCTTCCTTCTGGGCGAGATCGAGGGCCAGTTCGATCCGGCGACCGACGCCGTGGCCTACGAGGACCTTACCGCCTATGACCAGCTGATTCTTGCTCGCATGTGCCAGGTCCACCAGACGGTGACCGAGGCCTACGAGGGCTACCGCTTCAACGTGGTCTACCGCAACCTCTACGACTACGTGACCGAGCTGTCCAACGGCTACCTCAACGCCACCAAGGACCGCGTCTACTGCGGCGAGAAGAACGGCTTTGAGCGCAAGAGCGCCCAGACCGTGTGGGCCCAGATCTTGACCATGCTCGTCCACGACCTGCAGCCCATCCTGGTCTTCACCTGCGACGAGGCCATGGAGTTCCTGCCTGCCTCCATGCGCGACGGCCAGACCCGCGCAGCCCTTCTCGACTGGTACCAGGCCCCCTGGACCGCCGACGAGGCCTCCGAGAAGCTCGCCGCCTACGCCCAGCTTTGCGAGGCCCGCGACGTCTTTACCAAGGCCTTCGAGGAGGCCAAGAACGCTGGCGCCGTCACCGAGAACTCCAGCCAGGCCGCCGCGGCGACCGTGACCCTTCCCGCCGCTCACGCCGCCGCCCTGTCCAACGTCGACCTTGCCGAGGTTTTCGTCTGCGCCAGCGTCGAGGTCGTCGAGGGCGAGGAGCTTTCTTGCTCCGTTGCCCCCTCTGCCGGCGAGAAGTGCCCGCGCTGCTGGAACTACCGCACCCTCGGCGCCGACGGCTTGTGCTGCCGCTGCCACGACGCCGTGGCCGCCCAGGAGTAGCCCTTGTCGACAACTGCTAAAACAGCAGCCACCGGCCGCCGCCTCGCCCTCTTCGCGAGCGCGGCGGCCGTCGTGGTCCTTCTCGACCAGCTTTCCAAGGTACTGGTGCGAGACGCTCTGGTGCCCGGTCGGCCCGTGACCTTGATCCCGCACGTCATGGACCTGTCGCTGGTCTACAACACCGGTGCCGCCTTCTCGGTGGGCGAGGGCCAGGGCCTGCTTTTCGTGTTGATCGCGGCCGCTATCCTTGTGGTCTGCGCATACGAGGTCTTTCGCGAGAAGGACATGCCCGTCTCGCTTATCGTGTGCTTGGGCTGCGTCTGCGGCGGGGGAGTGGGCAACGCCATCGACCGCGTGGTCGCGGGCAAGGTGACCGATTTCTTTGCCACCACGTTCATGGACTTCGCCGTCTTCAACG
>CAVDXJ010000302.1:0-2852 GCA_963612765.1 Oscillospiraceae bacterium | reverse complement strand
CGCTGGCAGAGATCAGCAGGTCGCCCGAGTCGCTGCTCACCGTGTGGGCGCTGGGCGTCACGTTGGTGTGCCGAGAAGAGCTAAACCACGCAAAGGTGGCCGCCGTAACGGCAACGGCCAGCAACAGCAGCCACGCGGCCGCACCTGCAAGGCCCTTGGCCTGGGCTTTATTTGAATCCTCGCGCGTGTTCACCCGTCACACCCCCTTAATCCCTCAGGCCAACAAAGCGCAGCGCCAGCGACTCGAGATTGGTGCTGGCCAGGTTGTTGGTGCAATCCTCGTCGCAGCCCTCGAGCCACACGTAGACGTCGATCTGCACGGGCGTTCCGTGGTCGTCGCCGCTTGCCGCAGAAGGCAGGCTGCACAGCAAAGTCGACGCGTCCTGCAGCGTGATCTGCCCGCTGTCGCTGTCGTACAGCGCGTAGTTTGCCGAGGTCAACGGCGAGAAACTCACCGTTGAGCCATCGGTTTTGGTGGAATCCAGCACGTCGCCGGCCGAGCCCTTCTCGGTGTTGTAGCGTGCCTGCGGGTTGTGGTCGCTCGTGAGCTCAAAGACGTACTGGCCCGCCACCGCGGTGTTCTGCCCCGGCTCGTGGACAAGAAGCCCCACGCGCAGGGCCGTCGAGATGGGGTTCTGCGCATCGGTGTCGTTGAAGTCGATCCCGGCCAGGTAGACATTGGTGGCCTTTGAGTTGGTCGTGAGAAAGAGCGAGGTCTGGTAGAAATCAGTGCGCTCGGCCGTCTCGAAGACGCTGGCCAAGACCGAGGTCGAGGAACCCGTGCCCGTGAAGCCCACCACGCGCTGGAAGCCGTTTTGGACATTGTCGGTCGAGACGGGGTTGAGCAGGCCCGTGAACGAAAGCCCGGCCGAGGTCTTGTACTCGCCGTCGTAGGCGTCGGCGATAAGGAAAGTCACGCCCGTGCCCGCCGCCATCTTGACGTCGGTGACGTGGCGCGTGGTGTTGTAGATGTACCAGGCGTAGGTGAAGGCCGTGGCCGAGACGGCGGCAACCAGCAGCAGGTACAGGGTGCGGCGGAAGCTGCGGCGCAGGCAGGCCGTGTTGTTGGCGAGAAGCTCGTCAGTGTTGGGCTGGTTGTTCGCGTTGGTCGCGCCGCTGGTCATGCGCCGCACCTCCTTTCTGGGCTTGTGGCTAGTCGTGGCTGATGCCACTGGTGCTGATCTTAGTGAGCGAATAGGTGATGTAGTCGGAGTCTTTATAGGACGAGTCGCTGTTGACGTTTACGGGGGTGTCGATCACGTTGCCGCTAGCGTCAAGGAGCTGGGCCGTCAGGACAATGCGGTAGTTGGCGTAGGTATGGTTGGCTTTCTCGACATCGGTGTCCACCTTGACCTCGAAGAGGAACTTGAAGCAGTTGGTGGTGCCGTCGCGGGTCTTGAGAGTGTCGTCAGTAAAGACAATGGATGAGTTGTCCGTGGCGGTAGAACCCATGCCAAGGCCGCTGGATTTGACGGCCAGGTAATCGGCGATGTTGACATCCCCGTACGTTCCGTCCGTCCCCGTGCGGCGCTGCAGCGTGAGGGTGTACTTGACACTCGAAGCCTGTTTGATCTTCGAATCGCCGTCAACGAGCTTGAGCAGGCTATAAGTGCCCACCGCACCGATGGTGCCGTCGGCCAGGTCAAGGTCATCGACGTTGATACCGAGCTGCGTCTGCTTGCTCGCCGTGAGCTCGATGGTCGAGCTGCCCAGGTCCTTGCGATAGTACCCAGGCGTGCCTGCCTTGTTGGCCACCAGGCTCGAGGTCGAGAGCGTGTCGGTGCGCGTGGAGAGCGCCGTGCGATAATGAACCTTGGTGTAAGACTCGCCGTTCTGCGACGCGACGATGGCCTGCTTAGCGGCTTCCTCAGTCATCTTGAGGTCGGAGACCTCAGCGATGATCTGGAAGGAGTTGCCGCTGTTCTTCGCAATGCCTCGAAGACCAGAAAGGTCATAGTTCGGAGCTTTGGTCAAGTCGCTGCCGTCAGCCGACCAAGGCTCCGAAGCCGCAGCTTGCTTATTATCCGCAGCGGTCCAGGTAGTCGACTCGCCAGAGCCGCTTGGCACGTAGTACGTATCCCCCACCTTCACATAGAAGTTCAACGTGCCCGTGGTGCCGGTCGGAAAACCAGTCGCGCCGGTGCTGTTACCGTTGGCATCGTAGCTCACGAGCGAGGCGCCAAACTGATAGTAGAGCTTGTCGGAGCTGTTGTACTGCTGGCTCGAGTCAAACGTGATAGTGTCCGTAGCGGACAACGGGAAGGTGTAGCCGGTACCATCGGTTGTCTTCTTAAGCTCGGTGATGTTGGAATCCCCCGTGCTGTCCTTGAGGTCCTGCTTATAGCTCGAGTAAATGCTGTACGTGGACGCGGTGTTCTGATGACCGTCCTCGGTATGGTCACTGCGCAGCGTGCAGGTAAGGTGCTTGTTGATGCTCGTATCCCCAAACGAGGTGCTGGTATAGCCGTTGACGGCCGTCGTTGTGGAGCTCGACGGCACGTTCACAACCAAGTAGAAGTTCTCGCTGGGAGAAGTCTCCTTGCCGTCGGTCTTGGCAACGGTAAGGGTATAGCGATCCCCCGTGTCTCCGTCGGCGTAGGGACGGTAATACGTCGTCTGGCCGCCGCTAACGACCTTGGCGCCCACGTTCGTATCACCAGAGTCGCACTGCACCCAGGCGCCGGTACTGTCGACAGCCGCCGAGACCCCCATGAGCTCGCTCAGCCACTTCTCGGCGTAGGAGTTGTCAGCAGAATCCATGAAGTCGGTCAGCATCACACTCTGAGCGCCATCTGCTCCGACGGTATAGCTATAAGCCTTGTCATTATCCGCCGTATCCACCAGCGTGAGCG
>CAVDXJ010000301.1:0-2853 GCA_963612765.1 Oscillospiraceae bacterium | reverse complement strand
GCAGAGCACGAAGGCGATGAACTTGTACTTGTCGATCTGGACGCCCATGTTCTTGGCCGTGAGCTCGTTGGCGCCGATGGCGTTGGCGTAGGTGCCGAGCTTGGTGTACTTGAGCAGGAACGTGCAGACCGCGAAGGCGATGAGCGCCAGGATGAGGTTCCACGGATAGGAGCCGAAGAGCTTGTACTCGTCCGCAAGACGGGTGCCCGCCCAGTTGGAGGCGAAGACCGAGAAGGACTCGTAAAGAAGCGACAGGCCGACGGTGACGATAAGCGACGGGATGCGGAGCTTCGTGTACGCGAGGCCGTTGCAGGCGCCCAGGACCGCGCCGCACAGGATCGGGCCGACGACGACGCCGACGATGCCGAACTGCTGGGAGCAGCCGATGGCGATGAGCTCGGCGAGCACGAGCACGGAGCCCACGGAGAAGTCCCAGAGGCCCATGGTGACGATGAAGTAGAGACCGCAGCCTCCGACGGCGTAGATAAGTCCGGTCTGGAGATAGGTGAGCATCTGGTCAGGAGACCCGAACGAGTCCTGGCACAGAACCTTGAACACCACCCAGCACAGAGCCGTGACGATGAGGAGCAGAGCGACGCCGTACCACTGGCTCTGCCTCGCCTTCTTTAGAAGTTCCATTCACCGATCCTTCCCTTGGTGACCCACAGATCCGTTCATGAGTCTGGGGGCGGGCCCAGGGACCCCAGGCCCGCCCCCAGCTAACGGAGCAAAACTAGCCTGCTGCGCTTACGCGTGGCGCGTCTTGACGTCCTCGATGGAGAGGCTCGTGGCAGCGGTGTTGAGCGCGTCGAAGTCCTTCTCGGCGAGCTCCTTCATCTCGTCGTCCGTGTAAGGGGCGTCGTCGACGAAGTACTTCTCGTAGTCCTCGTACTCCTTGACGGAGGAAACGAAGACGTAGGGGAACTTGATCTCCTTGCCGAAGTCGCCGGCGGCGGGCATGTAGGACTCGGCGCCCTTGCAGGCGTTGTAGACCATGAGGAACGCGTAGAGCGGGTCGCAGAAGTGGCCGCCGGACTCGCAGTACATGCCACCGGTGGTGAGCTGCTCCTTGAGGTCGTCCAGGAAGTCGGTGGAGGCGACGCGGATCTTGCCGGTGAGGCCCATGTTCTTGAGCTGGCCCACGGAGCCGACCAGCGGGTCGCCGCCGCCGCCGGCGACGATCAGGGCGTCCATCGAGGCGTCGGCGTTGTAGAACTGCTGCGTGACGTTGGCGCCCTCGGTGGAGGAGGTGTTGGCGTACTGCGGGTCGGAGAGGGTGGCGGGGTCGCTCGGGTTGGCCTCGTTCCACTTATCGACGCCGGACTTGTAGCCCTTCCAGCGCTCCTGGAAGGTGGCGTCGCCGACGGTCCAGGCCTCGAGCTTGATGTTGCGGGCGCCCTTCTGGATGCCCTCGTAGGCGTCGGCGTTGTCGGCGGTCAGGAGCTCGATGAGCTTCTCGCCGTTGCCGACCTCGTCCTCGTGGACGGCGCCGACGTAGTACTGGGAGTTCTCGGCGACGGCGTAGACGTCGGCGGAGTTCTCCTTGGAGATCATGCGGTAGAACTGGGCCAGGTAGACCTCGTTGTCGTTGCAGGTGTTGATGGCGGAGGTCATCTCGGAGTCGGCGGAGTTGCAGACGACGATGCCGTTGCAGCCGGCGGCGCAGAGCTCCTCGATGGAAGCGGTGACCTGCTCGGAGACGTGGCCCTGGTCCTTGGTGATGACCTCGACGCCGAGGATGTCGGCGGCCTTCTTGATGATCTCGACGGAGAGCTTGCCGAGGGCGTCGGTGGACGACCAGATGGAGACGCCGATCTTCACGCTGTCGCCGGAAGCGGAGCTGCCGCCGTCGGAGCTGGAGCTGCCGGAGCCGGAGCAGCCGGCCAGGCCGGCGAGACCCGCGACGCCGCCGGTGAGGCCGGCGTACTTGAGGAAGTTCCTCCTCGAAACGTTACCCATGATGTTTCCTTCCCTTCGTATTGCTTCCCCCGCCGCACGTTCGTGCGGCGCACTGAAACAATGAGTAAACAGTGTTCAGGCCTGTTTACTTCATTCCAACGTTATGGCGGCTTGTTCGGGCGCCGCGCCCCGTGGGTCCCCGAATGCTTGCGGAACCCGTCGTTCCGTAGTGCTCCCCGCCTGCCGAACATTTATGCCGCTTGTCGAAAAACGGCTTGTGTGCTGCGAAAACGTTTTGCTCGTCGGCGGGTCTTGCGGTGGTGCCTCGTGGTGCTTTGCCTTTGCTCGATTTATTTCTAATCCCTTACGAACCCTTTGCGCAGAGGTGGTGCCGCCAGCGGTAGCGAATGCATCGCAAGCGGTCTGTTTACATAATTGTTTAGTTAGAAATCCCAGTTGACGGCTCGTTATGTTTACAAATGTTTAGAAAACAGGCGAGAATCGCGCCGATGGTGACCGCTCGCCGGCCTTTCGAGCAAAACGAACAGCCGATTTGAACGATTAGCTAAACAGCCGCGGCCGCGGGCGGGTCGGCACGGGTCGGCGCGGACGCGGACGGGCACGACCAGTTGCAAGGCAGTTACCGCGCGCGCCGCACGCGCGGGCGCACTTTATAATGGGCGCACGTCAACATCTGGGGCGAACGCAAAAGCGCCGACCGCAAAGGGGCAATTCAGTGGACATCACTCCGCAGGAAGTGGCCGAGACCCTCTCGATGGTCTCCGAGCAGAACCTGGACCTCCGCACCATCACCATGGGCATCAGCCTGGCCGGCTGCGCCGACGAAGACATGGGCCGCATGTGCGACAAGGTCTACGACAAGATCACCACCACGGCCGAGAACCTGGTCAAGACCGCCGACGACCTGCAGGACGAGTACGGCATCCCCATCGC
>CAVDXJ010000300.1:0-2858 GCA_963612765.1 Oscillospiraceae bacterium | reverse complement strand
AAATCTCAAGGTACCTAACGATTATTTATAAGGTACCGAATAATCTTCACATTCGGGTTGCGAAGCGTCCGATCCGGGGCCCAAAACGAAAAACGGGACAAATGTGCCTCCAAACTCGTTTTGGTCAAGTAGTAAAGCGATTCGTAAACATAAACGCGCAGGTCAAAGGCTTGCGCGTTTCTTGTCTACTCGCTCCGTGCGGTTCTGGAGGCACATTTGTCGCGTTTTTGAATTTCGCGGGGTGTCTGTGAGGCAGATTTGACCTGGATGTGGAACAATGGGCGGGCTGGTGGCGCGCGAAGGGGGAGTGAGCGGTGATTTTGTCGTTGGCGCCCATGGAGGGCGTGACCGGGCACACGTTTAGGCGGGTCCATGCCGATTGCTTTGGCAAGATGGACCGCTATTACACCCCGTTTCTCACGCCGCCGCGCGTGGGGTCGCCCTCGTTTGGCAAGCGCGACCGTAAGGAGGTTGACGAGGCCTTTAACCAGGGGCTCAATGTGATTCCTCAGGTGCTCACCAAGCGTGCCGACGAGTTCTTGTGGGCTGCGGGGCTGCTGTGCGACTTGGGTTTTGCCGAGGTCAACCTCAACTTGGGATGTCCCTCGGGTACGGTGGCGTCTAAGGGCAAAGGCTCTGGCTTTTTGGCGTACCCGGACGAGCTGCGCGCCTTTTTGGACGAGATATGCGAGCGCACGCCGCTGCCGATCTCGGTCAAAACCCGCGTAGGCGTGGAGACCGACGACGAGTTCGGCCAAATCCTGGCCATCTACCGCGAGTTTCCCCTGGTAGAACTCATTGTGCACCCACGCGTCCAGACAGACCTCTACCGCGGCGTCCCGCGTCAGGCCCTTTACGGCGAGGCGCTGGTTTTGTGCCCCTTCTCGGTGGCCTACAACGGCGATATTACGACGGCGGCTGACTTTGATGCTCTGGTTGCCGCCTACCCCGAAACCAGTCACGTCATGCTAGGCCGCGGGCTGGTGGCAGACCCCGCCCTGCCGCGACAAATCCGCGGCGGCGCCCCCGCCACGGCCGCTGAGCTGCACCGCTTTCACGACGCCCTCTTTGAGGCCTATGAAGTCGAGATGGGTGGTAACGCCGTCTTTCGCATGAAGGAGTGGTGGTTCTACGCCAAGGCCTGCTTTGCCGACCCGCAGGCCGCGGCCCGCGCGGTGCGCAAGGTCCGTCGCGCCGACGAGTACCGTGCCGCCGTGGACAACCTGTTTGCGACGCAGCCCCTGGCCTGTTAGGCCGCCCTGCCCGCTGCGCCCGCGCCCCAAATGTAAGCCACTTTACAAACCGCGCCTTACAATCGGCAAATTGTAAGCCCGCAGGTCAACGGCCTAAACGCAAGGAATTGTAAGCACAAGTAAGCCAAATGTAAGCCGTAGTCAGCCCATCGTAAGCCCTCCTCATTGCACGCCTGAAAGCCCCCGGAAACAACCTAGCATCCTTCCTGACACGGACGAGCGGCCCCACGACAAGCCGCGCGCCCAACCCTTTGGAAGGAGATCCATGTCCGAGCTCTCTAGCGTTTCTCGTCGTCAGTTCCTCACCGCTACCTGCGGCATCGCCGCCGCCGTGGCCGGCCTCGGCCTCGTTGGCTGCGGCGGTTCCTCCAGCTCCTCCTCGTCCTCCGATTCCGCCGATAAGGCCGCGTCCATCACCGGAACCGTGAACTGCTCCGGCGCGACCTCGTTCCAGAAGCTCGTCGAGTCCGCCGCCGCCAAGTTCGAGGACGCCTACCCCGACGTGACCGTCGCCATCACCGGCGGCGGCTCCGGCCAGGGCCTCTCTGACGTCAAGGACGGCAAGGCCCAGATCGGCCGCTCCGACGTCTTTGCCGAGGAGAAGCTCGACGCCGCCGACGCCGCCAAGCTTACCGACTACACCGTGGCCGTCGTGGGCATGGGCCCCATCGTCAACTCCAAGGTCGACGTCGATGACCTCACCACCGAGCAGCTCAAGGGCATCTTCACCGGCAAGATCACCGACTGGTCCGAGGTCGGCGGCACCGCCGGCAAGATCCAGGTCATCGAGCGCAAGGCCGGCTCCGGCACCCGCGCCACCTTCGAGGCCGCCGTCCTGGCTGGCGAGAAGGCCCCCGACGACTTTGCCCCCGTGGCCGAGGAGGACTCCTCCGGCACCGTTGTCGAGAAGATCCAGGCGACCGAAGGCGCCATCTCTTACCTGGCCTTCTCTTACTTCGATGACACCAAGTTCAAGGCCCTGAAGGTCGACGGCGTCGAGCCCAAGGCCGAAAACGTCGCCAGCGGCAAGTTCAACATCTGGGCCTACGAGCACATGTACACCGCCGCCGACGCCGACGAGGCCACCCAGGCCTTCATCGACTTCATGATGTCCGACGAGGTCCAGGGTTCCCTGGTCGAGGAGGAGGGCTTCATCCCCGCCTCTGACATGAAGGTTCAAAAGGACGCTAACGGTAACGTCACCACCAAGTAGCTCTTCCTTCCCGCAGGTGGAGGGTCAAGACCTTACGTTTTGGCCCCCCACCATTCTTCTGTTGAAAGGGGCAGTTAGCCCAATGGCAAAAACGTTGTTGCCAAAACGCCGCCTAGAGAACGTGGGCCTCACCATCACCGGTGCCTGCGTGGCCCTGGTCGCCGTCATCGTGGTCACCTTGATCGTGATGGTCGCCCAGCAGGGCCTCTCGGCGTTTTTCGTCGACGGCATCAGCTTCGTCGACTTCGTCACCGGGACCAGCTGGGTCCCCTCCGACGGTAAGTACGGCGCCCTGCCGCTCATCGTGACGTCCTTTGGCGTCATGGTCCTCTCGACGCTCTTTACCCTGCCCATCGCCCTGGGCAGCGCGCTCTTTGTCGTGGAGGTGCGCC
>CAVDXJ010000299.1:0-2860 GCA_963612765.1 Oscillospiraceae bacterium | reverse complement strand
GCCATGATGTAGCCCTGCAGGTAGCCGTAGGTAGAGACAAAGTTGTCGGCGTTGTACATAAGGTCGCCGCCGGCGATCATGGCCAGAACCGAGGTGTTCTTGACCAGGTTAAGCGCCTGGTTGCACATCGGGGGCAAGATGATCTTGAAGGTCTGCGGCAAGATGATGTAGATGTAGGACTGCACGCGGGTGAAGCCCTGCGAAAGCGCCGCCTCGCCCTGGCCCTTGGGCACGGCCTCGATGCCGGTACGGATGACCTCCGAGATGTAGGCCGCGTGGTAAAGGCCCACGCCCAAGGCGCCCAAGGCAAACGCGCTCGTGCGCACGGGGTTTGCAGCGCCGGTGATGGCCTGCAGGAGCTTAGGGCCTGCCATGTACATGAAGAAGACCTGCACCGGCAGCGGGGTGTTTTGGTAGAACTCCACGTAAATGCGGCTAATGGCGCGCAGGATCGGGTTTCTCGTCGTCGAGAAGACGCCCAAAACCGTGCCCAGCACGATCGAGAGCGCAAGACCCGCGAACACGACCTGCAGGGTAAGGGAGAATCCCTTCCACAAAGAGTCCATCTCGGCGAAGGTCATCGACCATCGCATGGGGTCGAGAAGTCCGTCTAGCATCTCTTTCCCTTCTACTTACCTGACAAAACAACGGGCCGCCCGGGCTCGGCGCTGCGGGCCCGGGCGGCCGGGTGAGGGGCTGGCGACGCGGCGAGAAGACCGCGAGGCGCGCGGGCTAGCTCTTAGAGCAGGCCCCAGAGCTCGACCTCCTTGTCGATCCAGCCGTTGGAAACGACCTCCTTGACAACGGCCTCGGTGACGTCGGAGAGGTCGCAGCCCTTCTTGGTGGCGATGCCGTAGTCCTGGGCGCCGAACTCGATCTCGGGCTGCAGGAGCTCCTTGTCGTCGGTGGTGTAGGTCTTCAAGGTCGAGCGGTCCATGGCAAAGGCATCGATCTGGCCGGCGTCAAGCGCGGAGTTGATGGACGGGTAGTCGGGGTACTCGTCGAACTCGGGGGTGGCAGAGATGCCCTGGTCAGACAGCATCTGGGTCACAGCGTCCTTGGTCGTGGAGCCCTGAGAGACGCCGATGTGCTTGCCGTCAAGGTCGGCCATGGTGGACAGAGTGCCCTTCTTGACCAGGATGCCGATGTGGTCGGTGCGGTAGGGGTCGGTGAAGTCCCAGCTCTCCTTGCGCGTGTCGGTGATGGTGTAGGTGGCGCAGATGATGTCGAGCTGGTCGTTGTCGATCAGCGGGCCGCGGGTCTTGGGCGTGACGTCGGTGAACTCGACGAGGCCCTGGCTCTTGGCCTCGTCATAGGTGACGTCGAAGAGCTTGGCGGCAACCTGGTAGCACAGGTCGATCTCCATGCCCTCGTAGGTGTTGGTGGAAGTGTTGAGCAGGCCGTAGCCCAAAACGTCCTTCTTGACGCCGGCCTTGAGCTTGCCGCGGGCCTTGATGGTAGCGACCTTGGAGTCGGAGCTGGAGCTGCTGTCAGAGCTGGACGAGCTGGAGCCGCCGCAACCAACGAGGCCCAAGCCGGCGAGGGTGGCCGCAGAGGCGCTCATGAGCTGCATGAACTGACGACGAGACATTGAAGACATAATGTTCCCCTTCCCTTGGGATGAATACGTGCTTTTCTCGGCGAGAAGACCGCCGGTGACGCTGAGGTTGATAGGCAGGCGAGAAGCCCGGGTTTCTCGTTTAGTGCAAGATCTTGGAGAGGAACTCGCGGCAACGCGGGTTCTCGGGGTTGTCGAAGAAGTGCTCGGGGTTGCCCTCTTCCAGGATCTGACCGTCCTCCATAAAGACCACGCGGTCGGCCACCTGGCGGGCGAAGCCCATCTCGTGGGTGACGCAGATCATGGTGATGTTCTCGTGGGCCAGCTCGATCATGACGTCCAGGACCTCCTGGACCATCTCGGGGTCAAGGGCCGAGGTGGGCTCGTCAAAGAGGATGATCGGCTGCTTGGTGCACAAGGCGCGAGCGATAGCGACGCGCTGCTGCTGGCCGCCCGAGAGGTTCTGCGGGTACTCCCCTGCCTTGTGGGCCATGCCGACGCGCTTGAGCGCGGCCATGGCGATCTGGTTGGCCTCTTCCTTGGACTTCTTCTGGAGCTTGATGGGGGCCAAGGTGAGGTTGCCCAGGACGGTCATGTTGGGGTACAGGTTGAACTGCTGGAAGACCATCGAGGAATACTTGCGCGCCATCTCAAGGTGGTTCTTCTTGGTAAGAGGCGTGCCGTCGATGATGACCTCGCCCGAGGTGGGCTCCTCAAGATAGTCGACGCAACGGATGAGGGTCGACTTGCCCGAGCCGGAGGGCCCGATGATGACGACCTTCTCGCCGGACTTCACGGTAAGGTTGATGTCCTTAAGCACGTGGACGTCGCCAAAGTACTTGTGAAGACCCTTGATTTCAATCATGTCGGCCATGTGGTAATTCTCCCTTCGATTCCGTCTGAGGAGACTTTACAACCGTTTACCGACTACCTGAATAGAATCGCGCCATAAGAGACGCAGATAAAACTTTGCCGTGATTTTTCAGAAACGCGGCCACTTGCCCGCAACGCCCCCGAAACCCGCCCGTCATCTTTCCGCCCCGTTTTGTGAAGAGAGGCCGCACCTGCCCGTCGCCTCCTCTCGTTGACGGGACCTAAATCGCAGATAAAGCGCTTCAATTTGGAAGGAATCTGCGATTTAGGTCCCGTCAACGAAGGGGCGAGACGGGCGCGGCGGGTCGACATACGAAAACAGGCTGCCGGATGGCAGCCTGCTAAGGTTTGGTAGCCCGTACCAGATTCGAACTGGTGATCTCCGCCTTGAGAGGGCGGCGTCCTGAACCGCTAGACGAACGGGCCATA
>CAVDXJ010000298.1:0-2869 GCA_963612765.1 Oscillospiraceae bacterium | reverse complement strand
GCGAGCATCTTGGGGTGGACATCCAGGATGAGCTCGATGGCCTCGTCCACGCGCTCGTCGACGTCGGACTCCTTGATGGTGCCGTTCTGCACGGCATTCACCAGCTCGCGGACAGAGCCCAGGCCGGGGGCGGGCATCTCGAAGGTCGAGCCCGCCGCCACGCCGGCCGCGTGGTCGTTGGAGCCGCCCCAGTCGGTGATGACGGCGCCGTCAAAGCCCCACTCGTCGCGCAGGATGTCCTTCAACAGGTGCTCGTGCTCGTTGACGTAGGTCCCGTTGACCAGGTTATACGAGCTCATGATGGTCTTGGGGTCGCTCTCGCGCACCACGATCTCGAAAGCGGTGAGGTAAAGCTCGCGCATGGTGCGCTCGTCGATCACCGAGTTCGAGGCCTGGCGGCGGGTCTCCTGGCTGTTCACGGCGTAGTGCTTGGGGCAGGCGGCGATGCCGTTGGACTGGATGCCGCGGACGTAGCCCGCGGCCATCTTGCCGGAAAGATAGGGGTCCTCGGAGAAGTACTCGAAGTTGCGGCCGCAAAGCGGGTTGCGCTTCTCGCAAAGGCCCGGCCCCAGAAGGACGTCGACGCCCTGGGCCGCGGCCTCCTCGCCCATGGCGGCGCCCACCTGCTCGCCCAGCTCGGGGTCCCAGGAGTTTGCCACGGTGACCGCGGTGGGGAAGCAGGTCGCGGGCTCGGAGCCGTTGAGGCCCAGGTGGTCGGCGGCGCCGGCCTGGTGACGAACGCCGTTGGGGCCGTCGGAGTACTCGATGGCGGGGATGCCTGCACGCTCGTTGGGCCAGCTGCCAAAGGTGGTCGCGCCCTGGAGAAGCGCGCACTTCTCCTCTAGGGAGAGCTTCTTGATGATGTCCTCGTGCTTCATATGAGACCTTTCATGGAGACAAAAGTCCTAACGCACCTATCCTTACGATTTTTGATGATAGGGGTCGCGTTTTTGGTTTTGTGCATCCATGACACAATCGGCCTTGTTGAGGGCATGATTTGCGGTAGGCGTATTTGTGCGGCCGGTGGGCGGCGCCGTCCAGGGTCCCTTATCTGATGCGCACGTCCCCACAGTTCTCTATGAAGATCTTCTTTGCGCCAAGCTCCACGGGGCCGTATGCGTAGCAGCCAAGAAGCCCCAGCTTGGCCAGCATGCTCTCGAGCTCTCGGTCCGGCTCGTCGCCCGTGGTATCGCCTTGGTCGCCCTCGTCGTCAAAGCCCCAGCCCTCATCGACGCCCTTTGGGTCAAGGGGCTCTTCAAAATCCTCGCCCGTGAGGTTGCGAGCAAGCTGCAGCTCGGCTTCCCAGAGCCTTTCCTCCCGGCGCATCTCCTCTTCGAGCTCGTCGTCCTTCTCGGCCGCATCTTCTTTCTCGAGGTCGTCCTTGATGCCCCGCTCCGCCACCAGTCGCTGCAGGCAGCGAACAAGGTCGGGGTCGTTTACCTGGCTCGCCCCCACATAGTTGATCAGGGTCCCCATCGGGTACTTTCCGCCGTTTGCTATTTCCTCGTCGTCGATTATCTCGATCGCCACGTGCTCCTTGTCCCAATACATTGCCATGCCTTTTGTCCTTTCTCGATTGAAGTTGCTGGCGAGAAGCACTCTATGGGACGTTTCTTGCACGAATCTTGCTGAAGCCTTGCAATAACCTTGCATCTGCCTGACGCCGCAGGTAGGGGTGGGGGAGTGAGCCGCGTGGGTTCGCGCCATGCTCGGTGGGCGGTACCTTTCACGCCCATGAACGGCAACGGCCCTTCTCATCCCTGTCATAAACGTCCTTGGTCGAAGGGTCGCGCTCGCTCTTTGGCCAGTCATGTGTCGCCTTTGAAATCGCGCGGCTTTTGGGCGCGCCAAGGCTCGGCCCCGGATACAATGAGTGGCGCTCAATCCGCGCAGCCCGTATTGACTAACCAAGGAGAAGACCATGGCCTTGACCGAAGTCAACGTGAAAGACCTTGATATCAACCCGTTTAGCGCCATCGACGACGACTGGATGCTCATCACCGCAGGTGACGCGGCCCGTCACAACACCATGACGGCCAGCTGGGGCGGCCTGGGTATCCTGTGGTCGCAGCCCGTGGCCACCTGCTACATCCGCCAGAGCCGCTACACCAAGGAGTTCGTGGACGCAAACGACCTCTTTACCCTGTCGTTCTATGACCCGGCCAAGTACCGCCGCGCGCTGGGCCACCTGGGCCGCGTCTCGGGCCGCGACGAGGACAAGATCGCGGCCGTGGGCTTCTCGCCGCTTGCTGTTGACGGCACGGTGACCTTCGAGCAGGCCCGCCTTACCCTGGTGTGCCGCAAGCTCTACAGCACGTTCTTGGCGCCCGAGGGCTTCTGCGACGACGGCTCGATCGACGCCGCCAACTATGCGGACAAGGACTACCACACCATGTACGTCGGCAAGATCGAGCACGCCTACCTGGCGTAATCGCTGCATACCGCACTTCATTCGCACGACAACCACAAAGAGAAAGAGAAAGACATGACCAAGGTCGCAATTCTTTTTGGCGGCATCTCCACCGAGCACGACATTTCGTGTAAGAGCGCAGACAACGTGATCGGCGCCCTCAACGACCGCTTTGACCTGGTGCTCATTGGCATCACCAAGGCCGGCGAGTGGTTCCACTACACCGGCGACGCCGCAGACGTCACCGGTAACTGGGAGTCCCACGACACCGAGAAGGTCGTCCTTGTCCCCGGCGGCCGCGGCCAGGGCGGCTTCTACGTCGTGCGCGACGGCGCGCTTGTGCGCCTTGACGTCGACGTGGCCCTGCCGGTCATGCACGGCCAGGGCGGCGAGGACGGCACCCTGCAGGGCGCCCTCGAGATGTGCGGCATGCCCTACGTGGGCTGCGGGGTTCTCGCC
>CAVDXJ010000297.1:0-2871 GCA_963612765.1 Oscillospiraceae bacterium | reverse complement strand
GACCAGGGCGGCGAGCCCGGCATGAACCACAAGGGCCTCGTGACCTTCGACCGCAAGACCAAGAAGGACTCCTTCTACATCTATAAGGCCTGGTGGAGCGACGAGCCGTTCGTCCACGTGTGCTCCAAGCGCTTCGAGGACCGCTGCGCCGGCTCCATCACGGTCAAGGCCTACTCGAACCAGAAGTCGGTGACGTTCTACGTCAATGGCGAGAAGGTCGAGACCGTGACTGAGAACCCGAAGGACCCGCACGTGTTCCGCCTCTTCATTCCGCTTGTCGAGGGCGAGACGCGCGTCGAGGCCGTTGCTGGCGAGTGCCGCGATGACGCCACCTGGCGCCGCGTGAGCGCGCCGAATCCGGCGTACAAGCTCGTGAAGAAGAAGGGTCAGCAGAAGAGCAACTGGGCCGACAACGAGTAACGCGCCCACGCGACATGCGCTAGCGAACCCCACCCGGGGCGGCGGAGCATTTCCGCCGCCCCGGTATTTCAAAAACGCTACAAATGTGCCTCCAAATTCGTTTGAGGTAAGTATCAAGCCCCTTTGCAAGTAGAAACCCGCAGGTCAGAGGCTTGCTAGTTTCTTGGCTAATCGGCTAATGCGAGCTTGGAGGCACATTTGCCGCATTTTTGATTTTCGAGAGGTTCTCTGTGGGGCGTTTTGGGTATGTACTGTCCATGAATACCATCATCTGCGGCATATCGGCTTTGCGCTTCTGGCGCATGCCCCCTTGGGTCTCGCTTGTTATGACGGAGCCCGAGGAGGAGTGTCGTAACCTGGGCTTTTCCAGCGTCGAGGAGTTTGCCCGCGTGCGCGAGCGCATGGTGCTCGATTCGCAGATGGCCAAGGATTGCCAGCCTGCTAAGCGCTGGAACTCAGCTAAGCAGCACGCGCTCAATATCCGCAATGTCGCATATCTGCTTGGCCAGTGCATGGAGTTCCCTGTTGATGTACTGGTCCAGAACCCTGCCGAGCGCAAAAAGAGTTCGTTCATCACGCCTCATCTCTATACAGGCGCAATGCCTCCGGGCTCAACCATAGCGATCACCGACGAGATATCGGTGGTTACACCGGAGTTCGCGCTGCTGCAGCTCGCGGCTACGATGTCGCTTAACCAGTGCCTGCTGATCGCGTCGGAACTGTTTGGGACGTACTCGGCGTACCGGGCTCCGCGGGTCCTCAACGATTGGTTCGAGTCGCGGCTCGCGTTTGCTTCCGGCCGCGACCTGGTGGTGAAGCGCTACGGCTGGACGCCCTGCACCATTGGCGGTAGGCTGCACGACCTCTGGAAACGTGAGCCGCTGGTCACGGCCGGGTCGCTGAGGGCCACGGCCGCGCTAAGCGATTCGGCCCGCGGCCGAGCTCGGGCGCTCAAGATTGCCGAGTTGGTTATCCCCGGGGCGGCCTCGCCCCTGGAGTCGAAGGCCGGACTTCTGCTCGCCCTTCCCAAGACCTACGGGGGCCTGGGCCATGTTGGCATGGTCCACAATCATGAGGTCCTGCTGGGCGGCGGGTCGCAGGCTCTTGCCGGGCGGCGGCGCTGCTACTGCGACCTGTATTGGGACGAAGGCGTTGATCTCGAGGTCCAGAGCAAGATGGCCCACGATAGCGAGTTCGCCTTCCTTTCGGACTCAGAGCGAACTGCGGCCCTGCTGAGCGACGGCATCTCGGTGCTGCCCGTGACGGCCGCGCATCTGGCGGACCGCGCGAAGCTCCTGCAGGTGTCGGAGACCTTGGCCAACCTGCGCGGCGTGAAGACGCCTGCGCTCACGCCGCGCCAGGAGGCCCGGGCGCAGGAGCTGTTCGACGATCTCAATGCCCTCTCAAACGACTGTCTTGGGTAAATTCGCGACAAATGTGCCTCCAAATCAAATAAGGTCTAGCATCTGAGCTCAATGGAAATAGAAAACCGCAGGTAGAAGCCTTGCTGCCATCTTGTCTACTTGCCCTGCACGGTTTTGGAAGCACATTTGTCGCGTTTTGATTTTCGCGACCCCGAGTCCCGGCCCGAAGCCGATAAGCATCGCCTTGAATTGTCATACCAGTATCGGGGGTTATTCCATCCGGGCTCGCAGCGCAATTAGTACTCAACATTTTTATAATCCCTGCTACCGCTTACCGTTTACGTGGTACCGCTGGCTTGAAAACTAACTGACTAGGTCATATTTCACCTTTCATCTCCGTAAGCTGATATATCAGCGAAGGATGGGAGTGCCTCCGCGGCATCCCTGCGACAACGATAGGAAGGACGGGAAGATGGCGAGCAACCTCGACCCCACGGACTACAAGTCCCGCAAGAAGGCATGGAAGAAGGCGAAGCGCCGCGTGGCCCTGCCCGCGAAGATCCTCTGCTTCATTCTGCCGGTGATCTTCATCGCCACGGGCATCGCGCTCTACTGCTTCAACTGGTTCCCGATGACGTTCGACCTCGTCACCGCCTCGAACCGCAACGGCATCTCGAACGCCGACGAGTCGGCGCAGTACTTTACCAGCGACTTCTCCTCCGACGAGGAGCGCGTCGAGTACGGCCAGGCCCTCTCCGAGAAGGTAGAGGCCGAGGGAGCGACTCTTCTGCGCAACACCGACGACGCGCTGCCGCTCGCCCGCGGCTCCAAGGTCACGCTCTTTAGCCACTCCTCCGTGGACCTTGTTTACGGCGGCACCGGCTCGGCCGGCCTCGACACCTCCGAGGTGCCCAATCTCAAGGAGGCCATGGAAGCCGCCGGCTTCGAGGTCAACCAGACCATGTGGGACTTCTACACCACGGGCGCGGGATCGGCCGAGGAGTACCAGCGCCAGACCGTGAGCCTCACCGGCAGCTCGCCGGTAACCGCCAACCAGGTCAATGAGGTTCCTTGGGACGTCTATGAC
>CAVDXJ010000296.1:0-2874 GCA_963612765.1 Oscillospiraceae bacterium | reverse complement strand
CGAGCCCATGCGCGGCCAGGTGGAGGACCACGACATCCTTCTCACCTACCCGTACGAGTCCATGGGGCCGCTGCTTCGCCTGTTGCGCGAGGCCTCTGCCGACGACGCGTGCATCTCGATCAAGATCACCCTCTACCGCGTGGCCAAGAGCAGCCACCTGTGCGAGAGCCTGATCGCCGCCGCCGAGAACGGCAAAGACGTGACCGTGCTCATGGAGCTGCGCGCCCGCTTTGACGAAGCCAACAACATAGCCTGGGCCGAGCGCCTGGAAGACGCCGGCTGCACCGTGATCTACGGCTCGGAGGGCTTCAAGTGCCACTCCAAGATCTGTCAGATCACCTACCACGACGCCACGGGCATCAGCCGCATCACCTGCCTGGGCACGGGAAACTTCAACGAGAAGACCGCGCGCCTCTACTCCGATTTCATGCTGCTGACGGCAGACGCCGGTATCGCAGACGACGGCAACACGTTCTTCCGAAACTTAAGCCTGGGCAACCTGCGCGGCACGTATCGCCAGCTGGGCGTGGCGCCCTTGAGCCTGAAGCCTTTGGTCATGCGCGGCATGGACCGCGAGATCGGGCGTGCCCGTGCGGGGCAGCCGGCCCGCATCTTCCTTAAGATGAACTCGCTGACCGACCGCGACGTCATCGACAAAATCTCGGAGGCCTGCGAGGCGGGCGTCCAGGTGCTCATGGTCGTGCGCGGCATTTGCTGCATCAAGGCCAACGTCCCCGGCAAGACCGACGGCCTTGAGGTGCGCCAGATCGTGGGCCGCTTCCTGGAGCACGCCCGTATCTACTCGTTTGGCGCCGAGGCCGACACGATCTATCTCTCTAGCGCAGACATGATGACGAGAAACACCGAGCGCCGCGTCGAGATCGCCTTCCCGGTGCTTGACCCGGCCTGCCGCCAGATCGTGCGCCACTTCGTGCAGCTGCAGCTCTCTGACAACGTGAAAGCCCGCCAGCTCACGGCCCAGGGCACCTGGGAGCCGCTGCCCAAGGCAGACGGCGAGCGCGACATCAACAGCCAAGAGGTCCTTCTCGCCGAGGCCTATCAAAAGGCCCGTGAGGCTCGCGACCAGGCAAGCGAGACGGGCAAGCGGCCGTCTGCCTCGGAAGATTCTGTGCCCGTGGCCACGCCCGAGCTCGCCACCGTGGACGAGACTGCTATTCTCGCTAAGAGGGAAAACATTAAGAACAAGGTGAAGCAGGGACGCGTCTCCCGCGCCTTTGGCCTTATTGGCCAGGGCTTCAAGACCTTGTTTGGACAAGACCAGGAGTAGGAATGATCGCAGGCGAGACGACCACCTTAACCATCGAGCGCATGAGCTATGGCCCCGAGGCCATCGCGCACACCGAGGAAGGAAAGGCCGTTTTTGTCCTGGGCGGCGTGCCGGGCGACACCGTGGCGGCGCAGATCGACGCCGAGGCCAAAAGCTATGCCAAGGCGCACGTGACCGAGGTCCTTGAGGCCTCGCCGTCGCGTGTCGTTCCCGCCTGCCCCTACGTGGGCGCCTGCGGCGGCTGCCCCTGGGCCGCCCTGGACTACGCGCTGCAGGCAAAGACCAAGCGTGACGGCGTGGTTGACCAGCTGGTTCGCGTGGGCCACATGGACCGCGACGCCGCCGAAGCACTAGTTGCCCCTTGCGAGTCGCCCTCTGAGCCCTGGGGCTATCGCAACAAGGTCGAGCTGGCCGTGACCGAGCAGAGCGGACGCGTGCGCCTTGGTATGCACGCACAGTCGGGTGCGGGCGTGGTCAACGTCAAGACCTGTGCGCTTCTCTCCAAGCGCTACCAGGGTGCCGTTAAATCTGTGGCGGGCGCCTTGTCTTACCTGGCCGGCTCCAACGACCTGGGGCTTGAGCGCGTGGGCATTCGTGCGTCTGCGCGCACCAAGGACGTCGAGGTCGCGCTGTGGAACCGCCCCGGCGCCTTCCCCCGCGCGCAGGTGGCCAAGGTCCTGGGCGACGCGCTGAAGCCCACGTCGGTCTCGCGCGTTATGCAAAAAGGCCCGGCCAAGGCCCGCAAGATCGCAGGCGTCGAGTGCCTCTCGGGCAAGGGCTGCTGGGAAGAGCTGGTTGCCGGCAACCGCATGCGCGTCTCGGCACCGTCTTTTTTCCAGGTAAACACCAAGGGTGCCGAGAAACTCGTCGAGCTTGTGCTTGAGGGCCTTGCCCCCCAGGCGCACGACGAGGCCATGGACCTCTACTGCGGCGCGGGCACCTTCACCGTGCCTTTGGCCCAGCGCTGCGCCTATGTCTCGGCCGTTGAGTCCTATGGCCCAGCCGTGCGCGACCTGCGCCGCAACCTCGAGAAGAACAACCTGGAAAACGTCGACGCCATCGGCGGCGACGCCAGGCGCGAGTTTCCCTACACCGATGCCGACGTCATTGTGGTCGACCCGCCGCGCGCGGGTCTTGCCCCCGAGGTCATCGAACAGCTCTGCGACCAGCCGGCCCGCGCCATCGCCTACGTCTCGTGCGACCCGGCGACCCTTGCCCGCGACCTGGCCCGCTTCATCGACGAGGGCGTCTTTGCCCCGACGCGCGTGACCCCGGTCGATCTTTTCCCGCAGACCTTCCACGTCGAGACGGTCACCATCCTAAAGCGCCTCTAAGGAACCACAATGAACAAAATCCAACGTATCCTCTGCGTTCTTCTCGTCGGGGTGTTGTTTATCACTGGCCAGACATCGACCGCGATCGCCGCCGAGCAAACCAGCGGCGCCGATGCCGCGATCGCCAAGCTCGCCGGCAAAACCGCCGGCGTCATGACCGGCACGCCTCAAGACGAGATAGTCAAACAGAACATACCGGACGCCGAGCTGTTGTACTTCAACTCGCTGACCGACAACCTGCTGGCCCTCCAG
>CAVDXJ010000295.1:0-2898 GCA_963612765.1 Oscillospiraceae bacterium | reverse complement strand
ACCAGGCCCTTCTCAAGCGCCTCGTCGAAGTCCATGGCGCCTGCATAGGCCTCGAAGGGATCGACCTTGGCGATGTTGGCAGAAATCTCGGCCGCGGCCTCATCGGTGATCTGACCGCCGTTGTCGTTGTAGACCTTGTAGCCGTTGTAGGCGGCGGGGTTGTGAGAGGCCGTCAGCACGATGCCGGCAGAGGTGCCCAGGTGGCGCACGGCGAAAGAAAGCGTGGGGACGGGCTCGATGCGCGGGTACAGGTAGACGTGAACGCCGTTGGCGGCCAGGATGCCGGCGGCGATCTTCTGGAAGTCCTCGCCCTTAAGGCGCGAGTCGCGGGCAAGCGCCAGCGTGGGGTTCTCGTAGTGGGCGCACAGGTAGTCGGCGACGCCCTGGGTGGCCTGGGCCACGACGTAGACGTTCATGCGGTTGGTGCCGACGCCCAGGGTGCCGCGAAGGCCGGCGGTGCCAAAGGCAAGGCTGCGATAGAAGGCGTCGTAGAGCTTGTCGCCGTCCTCGGCAACAAGGTCGTTAAGCTCAGCAGCCAGGTCGGCCTCGGCGACCTTCTCCTGCCAGGTCTTGACGGTAGACTCGATGGACTGGTCCATGGTTCCCCCACTTCCTAAAAGGCCGCCGCGGCTTGCGCCGGCCACTTTACTCACGTGGGGTACATTCTAGTAGCCTTGGGGCCAAGTTAGCCCAAGGAAACGACGAGCGGCAGTATCTGTCGAAAAACGTTTGCGCGCAACAGCGAAAAGTCCACGAAACTCGTTGGCGCGGGCGGCGAGAAGACCGGTGAGCGGCGCCTCGGCCACGGCAGTCGGGCACCCCCGACCAAGCGTCCCTCTCCCCTACTCGTCGTAGCTTTTGACCAAGCCCAACACGTTGTCGTGGCAAACCGCGCGGGCGCACTCGGGTGTCAGACGGTCCAGCAGCTTGTAGTACTTCTCGACGCACGCCGGGTAGCCGTCCCAGTGACCCAGGATATCGGTGCCCAAAAGAAAACGCTTGGGCCAGCGCTCAAGAAGCTCGACCCAGTCGTCCAGCGTGGTGTCGGCGCGGATCTCTTCGGGGCACTCCTCAAGGAAGTAGTAGTCGTAGACCACCCACGAGATGTCGATCCACAGGTTGGGGTTCTCGGCCAGCAAGCGGTTGGCGATGGCGGGAAGCCCCGGTACCATCACGTAACGCGAGATGCCGATGTGGGCCCAGATGATCTTGCAATCGCGATTGTAGGCCAGCGCGCGCTCGAGCTCGTGCAGGTGCAGGACCTCGCGCATGTGCGGCTTGGTGATGTTGTGGTGCACCAGCACTGGCAGGCCCTTCTCGGCAGCATAGTCGTAGATGGCGAGAAAAGCGGGGTGGTCCACATGTGGTGCCGGGCCATAGGTCAAGGATGTGAGGTCGTCGTGCCTGCCCATAAGCTCACCGATGCCGCGGATGGTGTTGGGGTAAAGCTCCATCAGCCGGTCGATCTGGTCGACGGCAAAGCGGTCGTTGGGGTTGAAGCCGCAGACGAAGGGAAGAACGCGGTCGCGCGTCTCCTTGGGCTGGCGCGACAGGTCCTCGAGCAGCAAGAAATCGGTGCCCGAATAGTAGTAGCACGGCGAAGGATCGCTTAGGTAGTAGGTGGGGGCCTCGCGCACGCCCTCACTCCACTGTTTGGACATAGCGGTGCCAAACAGTACGCACGAGCTCACGCCCGCCTTGTCCATAGCCTGCATAAGCGCAGGAAAACCGTCTGTTTTCTGGCGAAAATCGGTGTAGTGAAGATGGCTGTCAACAATGTCGTAGCGCACGGGGGCTCTCCAAATCGGGTTTTATCCGCGACGCACAATATAACAGTGGTGGATCTTCGCGTTACGCGAGAAATCCTCGGGAATGGTTTCTTTTGTTATGTCCTCAAGAACGACGCCGGCGCGGTTAAGCGTCTCGACATCGGGCTTGAAGCCGCGCAGGTTGCACGAGAAGATCGCGCTGCCGTTGCGGGTGAGCAGGCGCGAGACGTCGATGATCAGCTCGGCATGGTCGCGTTGGACGTCCCAGCTGGACTTGCTCATGCGCGACGAGTTAGAAAACGTGGGCACATCGCAAAAGATCAGGTCCCAACGGTTGGCGCTGTGGCGCTGCTCGCTTACCCAAGACAAGACGTCTGCCTGCACAAACTCATGGTTGGGACCGGTAAAGCCGTTGCGGGCCATGTTGCGGCGCGCCCACTCAAGGCTGGGGTTGGAAAGGTCAACCGTAGTGGTGTACTTGGCGCCGCCGTCCGCCGCGTAGCAGGTGGCGGTACCCGTGTAGGCAAACAGGTTGAGGAAGCGGCGCGAGCCCATGGTGTCCTTCATCATCTCGCGCACGCGGGCACGGGTGTCGCGGTGATCAAGGAAGATACCGCAGTCAAGGCGGGCCGAGAAGTTGACCTCAAAGGTGAGGCCACCCTCGTCCACCAGGTGGGCACCGCGCGGAAGGTCGGTCAAGCTCGGCTTGTGGCGGTTGCGCATGTCGGCACGCTGACCACGAACGGCCTGATAGGTTGTCTGCGGGGCCGCGGCGCTGCCCTCGTCGGCGTACTGCGAGCCGCCGCGGGCACGGGTGCGCACACGCAGGTTCGCGCAGGACGGGGCCACGTCCAAAACGCGCGGGGCCACGGTAAGCACGTCCATCAGGCGACGGTGCGCAAGGTCTGCGTCCACGCCCTTGGGCGGCGCGTACTCGCTGATCTGCAGCCAGCGACCAGGGGTCTTAGAGCCCTCGTACAACTCGATCGACACGGCGTAATCGGGCAGGTCAGCGTCGTAGACACGGTAGCAGGTGACGTCGTTTTTGCGGGCCCACTTGGCGCGGAGCTTGGCCACCTTGGCCAGGCGCGCAGCAAACTGATCGGTCTGCGGGACCAAGACAGGAATC
>CAVDXJ010000294.1:0-2910 GCA_963612765.1 Oscillospiraceae bacterium | reverse complement strand
CCCGGCCCCCAGCCGCCTCGAGGCCCACCGCCGAAGCCGCCGCCCCGCGGCCCACCGCCAAAACCGCCGCCAGAGGGCCCGCCGCTGCGGCCGCCGCCTCCGCCGCCGGAGTGGCCGCCGCTAAAACCGCCGGAAGACCGGCCGCCGCCGCTAAAGCCTTCGCTGCGGCCACCGCCGCCTCCTGCGCCGCCACCGCCAGATCTGCCCATGATGCTCCTATCGAACAAACGACTGATAGTTAATTGATTATGCCCATTTCCCCCGGTCGCCTTGCGCGCCTTACGGCCCGGGTTGCCATGTGCCCGCAAAGCCTCTCAGCTTGTTGCGGTTTATATATCTGCGAGCTAAAAACGGCTATCATGGAAAGTTATGTTTACCCGACCTTCTCGACCACCAGTGGAGCAAACAATGGCTGAGGTCTTCCGTAAGAAAGCGCTCGAGCGCCGGGCAACCCCCGAGCACCTCGACAACTACATCAACGTCTCGAACCCCAGCGTCTGGCTTATCCTGGGCGCCATCATCGCGTTTCTCGCCGGCGTCCTTGCCTGGGGCGTCTTTGGAAGCATCAACGACGTCCAGAGCTGTGTGGTCAACGTCAGTAACGGGCACGCGGTAGCCTACGTCGAAGAGTCGCGCGCAAGTGCCCTTACCGTTGGCGACGAGGTCAACATCGGCGGCATTCAAGGGCATGTGGTCTCGGTTGGTTCAAATGCCGTGCGCGCCGACAGTCTTGACAGCGATACCCGTTCTCACCTGGGGTCCGATGTTGCGTATCTGGCCAGCGCCGACATCGCCATCGACCTTCCCGACGGTGCCTACGACGCGCAGATAGTTCTCGAGACGGTCAATCCCGTCTCGCTTCTCTTCAACAACACCAGCAGCTCCAGCACGAGCTCAAGCTCCAGCTCCAGCGCGAGCTCAAGCACGAGCTCCAGCAACACAAACTCCGGCTCCGGCAGCAAGGCGTAGGCGATCATGGCAAGACGTCCACACACCAAACCGTCCGAGCCCGGCAAGATGGCCGCCAAGGTCCCCCAGGTCATGCAGATGGAGGCGCTGGAGTGCGGCGCCGCTAGCCTGGCCATGATCTGCGCCTACTACGGCAAGTGGCTGCCCCTAGAGCAGGTGCGCGTCGACTGCGGCGTCTCGCGCGACGGCTCCTCGGCATTGAACATCGTCAAGGCCGCCATCTCGTACGGCTTTGAGGCCAAGGGCTACCGCTACGAGCCCGAGACCCTGCGCGAGACCGGCATCTTCCCTTGCATCGCCCATATGGGCTTCAACCACTTCGTTGTCTTGCGCGGCTTCAAGGGCGACAAGGTCTTTGTCAACGACCCGGCCGGCGGCGAGAAGACCATGGGCTTCGACGAGTTCGACCGCGAGTTCACCGGCGTTATCCTGCAGTTTGTCCCCACTAAGGACTTCGAGCCGGGCGGCAAGCCCGCCTCGGTCATGGACTTTGCCTTCGAGCGCCTGCACGGCGCCCGCGCGGCCCTGGTTTTTGTGGCCCTGACCAGCGTCATCGCCTCTGTGCTGGGCATCATCTCGCCCATCTTCTCGCAGGTGTTCCTCGACCGCCTGCTCACCGGTAGAAACGCTGATTGGACGACCCCGTTCATGGTGCTTCTCGGCGCCTTTAGCCTGATCCAGGTCGTGGTCTCGATCTTGAACAGCGTCTATCTGCTGCGTATCGAGGGCAAGATGGCGGCGTCCTCGAACTCGAGTTTTTTGTGGAAGGTCCTCCACATGCCCATGGAGTTTTTCTCCCAGCGCATGCCGGGCGACATCGTTCAGCGCATGGGCACCAACGCCAGCATCTCGCAGCAGCTTGCCCAGCAGCTTGCGCCCATCGTGGTGCAGTTCGCGACCCTCATCGTCTACCTGGTCCTGATGTTCCAGTACTCCCCGGCGCTCGCGTGCGTGGGCCTGCTCTCCCTGGGCGTCGATTGCCTTTGCGCCCACCTGATATCGAGCAAGCGCGTCAACTCGTCGCGCGTCATGATGAGGGACTCGGCGAGCCTGTCGACCTCAACCATGACCGGCATCTCGATGATCGAGACACTTAAGGCCCAGGGCGTCGAGGCCGGCTTCTTTAGGCGCTGGGCGGGTTTCCAGGCCAGCGTCAACAAGGGCAACGTCGAGCTCGAGCGCGTGAGCGTGAACTACGGCCTGTTCCCGCAGATCGTGTCCCTGCTGTGCGACTCGACGGTCATGGGCGCGGGCGTATGGCTGATCGTGCGCGGCGAGCTCACCACGGGCGCCCTTCTTGCCATGCAGTCGCTTCTCCAGCGCTTCGCCTCGCCGGCGACGTCGCTCATCTCGGTGGGGCAGACGCTGCAGGAGATGCGCACCGACATGGAGCGCGTGAAGGACGTTATGGAGTACCCGCTCGACCCGCTGGCCCGCGACTTTGAGGACGAGGGCGACGAGTCCGACGAGAAGGACCCGGCAGCCGAGGCCCCCTGCCGCAAGCTGCGCGGCGAGCTTGAGCTGGACCACGTGTCGTTTGGTTATTCTCGCTTGGGAAAACCGGTGGTCAGCGACCTGAGCCTGCACGTTCAGCCGGGCGGCTGCGTCGCGTTGGTGGGCGCCTCGGGCTGCGGCAAGTCGACCATCGCCAAGCTGGTCGCGGGCCTCTATGAGCCTTGGGAGGGCCAGATCCGCGTGGACGGCACGCCTTTGGCGCAAGTGCCGCGCGCCGTGCGCTGCGGCTCGATCGCCGTCATCGACCAGGAGGTCATCCTCTTCCGCGACACCATCGCCAACAATATCCGCCTGTGGGACACCTCGATCGAGGACTTCGAGGTCATTCTCGCCGCGCGCGACGCCCAGATCCACGACGACATCGTGCAGCGTGAGGGCAGCTACGACCACGTGCTGTCCGAGGACGGCCGTGACCTTTCCGGCGGC
>CAVDXJ010000293.1:0-2913 GCA_963612765.1 Oscillospiraceae bacterium | reverse complement strand
GCCCTGGGACACCCCAGCCGCCCCCGCCGAGCAGCCCTTCGTTGACGACGAGCCGCCCATCGACGCCTACGGCGCCGTGGACGAGGCCCCGGCCGTCGCGCCCTTCTCGCCGGCCGCCCAGCCGACCCCCGCGCCCGCTCCGGGCCCGCAGCCTGTCGCAACTCCCGCTGCTGCCCCGGCGCCCGCCGAGGCCCCGGCTCCCATTACCCCTCCGGCCGACCTCAGCCCCCAGTTCGCCGACATCGCGGCCATGCTGGGCGAGGTCTTCAACCAGCCCCTTAACGTTTCTGTAGAACCTGCAGCCGCCGCCGGCGATCAAGACGCGGCCGCAGACCTCGCGTATGATGACCAAGGCGCGGACGCCCTAGGCGCGGACGCCGCCGACGATTTTGACCCCGACTCCTTCAACGGAGAAGACCAAGACGACGAGTAGCCCCGGCAGCAGCCCCGCGCTTCTCGCCAATAAAAGAAAGGAACCAACATGGCTCGTGGTGGATTCAACATGGGCGGCATGAACCGCAACCAGATGATGCAGCAGGCCCGCAAGATGCAGGAGCAGCTCCTGGCTGCCCAGCAGAAGGCCTCTGAGACCGAGGTCAGCGCCAGCGCAGGCGGCGGCAGCGTTAAGGTCACCGCCACCGGCGACATGCGCCTGACCTCCCTTACCATCGATCCCGAGGCCGTCGACCCCGAGGACGTCGAGATGCTCCAGGACATGATCATGGCAGCCGTCAACGACGTCCTGGCCTCCGCCGAGGCCGCGGCCAGTCAGCAGATGAGCGCCCTTACCGGCGGCCTCAACATCCCGGGCCTCTTCTAAGAAGGTCCAGCTAGATGGCCTACACGCCAAACGACGGTCACGCGCTCCAGCGGCTTTTGGACGAGCTGGGCAGGCTTCCGGGCATTGGCCCCAAGTCGGCCCAGCGCATCGCGTACTACCTGCTGGAGGCCGATGCCGAGGAGGCCCGTCGCCTGGCACACGCCATTCTGGAGGTCAAGCAACAGGTCCACTTCTGTCCCGTTTGCTTTAGCTATGCCACCCGCGAGACCTGCGACGTGTGCATGGACCATACGCGCGACCGGTCGGCGATCTGTGTGGTCTCCGAGCCGCGCGACGTCTCGGCAATCGAGCGCACCGGCTCCTACCACGGCCTTTATCACGTCCTGGGCGGCGTCATAAGCCCCATGGACAAGATCGGGCCCGATCAGCTGCACGTCCGCGAGCTGCTCCAGCGCCTGGCAGACGGCGAGGTCCAAGAGGTTATTCTCGCCACCAACCCTGACGTCGAGGGCGAGACGACCGCCACGTATCTGTCGCGCGTCATCCGGCCCTTGGGCGTCACGGTCACCCGGCTGGCCAGCGGCCTTCCCGTGGGCGGCGACCTGGAGTACGCCGACGAGGTCACCCTTGGTCGCGCGATCGAGGCGCGCCGGGAACTATAAAGCAGTGGCCCGCACCGTCGGGCCGCACAGAGAAGGAACACGAATCGTATGGCAACCAATTCATATGAACCAAACAGGCCCCAGGGCCACTACACGCAGCAGGGTTCGCCGTCGAGAAACGCCGCCGGGCCCGCCCCGGCCCCGGGCCAAAACATCACGACCCTCCACGCCGGCCAGGGCGCTCGCGTGACCACGCGAAAGAACGCCGCCCAAGCCGCCGAGCAGGCCAGAGTCAACGCCGAGAAGCGCTTTGCCAAGCGCCACTCGTCCGATAAGCTCACGGCTTCGGCCAACCAAGCCCGCGGCCGCAGCCGTCGCTCCCAGCAAGCCGCGCCTGTCGCGGCCCAGGGCCCCGAGCGCACCCGCAAGAACATCTTCATTCTGGTGGGCGGCGCCTTTTTGGTTTTGGTCCTTCTCGTCGTGGTCGTGGGTTGCGTGGCCGGCCTCTTTGGGCCCTCGCAGGACAAGGCCGCGCAGAGCGACCAGACGCAGGGTGCCTGGCAGCAAGAGCAGCAGCAGGTCACCACGACGGCCGATGACTCGGTGGTCTACCAGGGCATGACCTACACCATCGAGAAGCAGGCCTCGGGCAACTACGGAGTCGTGCGCCAGGATGCTAGCGGCTCGGGCACCGCCACGACCGTCTTCGAGATCGAGGGCGAGCCCTGCGCGCTCATTCTCTATAACAGCGTGCTGGTCATCCCCGAGAACCGTAACGGCAACTGGGATGTGGTGAGCTATGTCATCGCCGATGGCTCGCTGCCCGCCTACGTCATGACGATGGACGGTAACGAGGCCGGCGGTTCCGGTTCCATCGAGTCGGCCACCTTGGACGGCTCAAACGTCATCGTTAAGGATTCAAACGGCAACACCACTTCGGTCGCCCTGGAGTAGGGTCCCGCGGTTCAGCGGCCCCGCGCCGCTCGTCAGCTCAAACCCCGCCCGCCCGCGCTTGGATTCCCCGGCGCGGGCGTTTTTTCTCGCTGCCAAACTCAAAACTTACGAAAATGGGGACCAGTATGGCGGCGCGGCGAGTAGGCCCGGGTTTTGGAAGTCGCCCAACTGGGCTTTTATCGCAGGAATCCCCCCGGCTACTCGGCTGTTGGCGATACTGGTCCCCATTTTCGTAAAAAACGCCGTAGCGCCGCGGCTGCTGGGGCTCCGCTCCGGTCTGTCGCCCGGCCGCGGACGCGCCGCACCGCTCAAAACTAACGATAGTTGGGACCAGTATTGGCTTTTGCCGAGTAGCCGACCAATGCCGATCATGGCGACCTGCGGTTTTGCCGTGGCAAGTTGGCTGGCTGCTCGTAAAATTGCGTTACTGGTCCCAACTATCGTAAAAAAAGCACGACTCCGCCGCCGCCCCAAGTGCTGCCCACCAGTCTGCAATCGCAAATCCCCAGGTCGCAGACGGCGCCGAGAAAAAATCTGCCCAAATCAAAAATTTTTTCAAATTCCCACTAGACTCTC
>CAVDXJ010000292.1:0-2927 GCA_963612765.1 Oscillospiraceae bacterium | reverse complement strand
GTTTTGAGACGAACCGTCACAACCCGTAATTTGGGCTGTTTTACTCCCACTCGATAATTAAAAACCCTGGTAAGATGCCCTTTGCGGTAGGTCATACGGCCATCTACCCGCGAAGACGCGATTCGTGCTTTGGGGTCAAAACGGGGTCACGGCACCATTGACGCACCGTGAGCCATGCAATGAGCAACTATTTTCTAGGGTACAAATTTTCAAGTTGCTCCTGCACCTCGTCGGGAATCGGCAAGTGGGCATGAACGGCACCGACGCGTTCCTCCCCCGCAAGGGCTTTGCCTGTGTAGGGATCAGGCACCTCCTCGCCTGTCCAGTCCGTGAGAATCCAAGGGCTGTACGAGTCCTTCCAGTCCTCATATTCGTCGGCGGTGATCTTACCCTCGTCCAGCTCGCGCTTCTTCTTTCCCCAGTCAGAGAGACCCTTCTGGAGCACCCCGAAATCGCGGGACTCGACAGCGGCGGCGCCGTCCTCGGACGGCAGGAGATCAAACAGCTTTTCATACCTGAACAGCAGATAGAGCAATTCCAACGGCTTGAAGACCGCCTGGCATTGGATGGCCTCGGGGCGAATCTTGAGCGCACGAGCTATGGACTCTATCTGCCTCTGTTTGGGGTAGCGGGCACCAAGTTCATAGCTACGCAAGGCCGACTCGCCAACCCCCGCCGCGTCGGCTAGCTCCTTCTGGGTAAGGCCCCTCTTTAAGCGTATGGCCCGAATTCTGAAGCCCAACTGCTGCTTTGCGTCAATATCCACCCGCTCATTCACGGCGCCTCCCCAGACCTACTAACTTCGCTTTCGACATTACATCACGGAAATGTGCGCATTGTGTGGACGTCCCTTTGCCGAATACCTCACACATCTGTAAGGGTACAGTGTGGACAACAGCCTCACAGGTGTGTGAGGTAGTCAACGGAGGGAGTTCATATGCTCAAGAAAATCATCGGAGTCGAAGAGGTCGTTGAGGCAACGGGCATGTCGCGCGCCTACGCCTACAAGCTCATCGGCACGCTCAACGCCGAGCTCGAGTCCCAGGGCCGCATCATCATCCCCGGCCACGTCGATGCCGCTTACTTCAATGAGCGCCTTTTTGGCAAGAAGGAAGTCGCGTAATGTCCGTCCGCAAGGACGTGCAGCGCGGCACGTGGTTTGCCAAGGTCCGTTACCGCGACTCACTCGGCGAGAGCCACGAGACCACCAAGCGTGGCTTCCCCACAAAGGGTACCGCCCGCGCCTGGGAGCGCGAGTTCCTCGCCTCGCGCAACCGTGGCCTGGACATGATGTTCGCCGACTTCATTAAGCAATACAAAAGCGACGTCTACCCCCGAATCAAGGCGACGACCAAGGGCACCAAGAACGCCATCATCGCCAAGTACGTCGTCCCCTATTTCGGCAAGATGCGCGTCTGCGGCATCACGGCCGCGGACATCCTCGCCTGGGAGAATTGGCTGCTCGGGCAAGGCCTCTCGGAGACCTACCTGCGGACCATCTGCAACCAGCTCTCGGCCATCCTTAACCACGCCGAGCGCTACTACGGCCTCCGCGGCAACCCGATGCGCGTCACGGGCAAGGTGGGGTCCAAGAAGCCCGAGCAGGAGATGAAGTACTGGACCCAGCCCGAGTACGAGCGGTTTTCCGAGGCGATCGAGGACAAGCCCGCGTCACACGCCGCCTTCTCAATCTTGTACTGGTGCGGTCTCCGAGAGGGCGAGCTTCTCGGCCTCGGGCGTGCCCACGTCGACCTCGAGGAGAGCGTAATCCATGTCCGACGCAACTACCAGCGGGTCGCCGGCAAGGATATCTTGCAGACGCCCAAGACCGCCGCGTCGGTGCGCGACGTCCTCATGCCCGACGTCGTAGCGGACGAGCTCGCCGAGTACCTAGACGCGCGCCCCGAACTCGGCCCGGAGGACCGTCTTTTCCCGTTCACGAAGTATTGGCTGAATTGGGAGATGCAGCGCGGCTGCACCGCCAGCGGCGTCAAGAAGATCCGTGTCCACGACCTGCGCCACTCCCACGTCAGCTTGCTCATCAACCTCGGCTTCTCCGCCGCCGCCATCGGCGCCCGCGTGGGCCACAGCTCGACGGAGATCACCGAGACCTACAGCCACCTTTTCCCGTCCACGCAGGTGGGGCTTGTGGATGCGCTCAATAAGGCGGGCGCCCATGAGTAGGCCGATAGTCGACGCCAAGGGTCGACGCCGCAGCCGCACCGTGGCCTTTCGGGTCTCCCCTGCCGAGGCCGACCAGATCGACCTCAAGGTAGCGCTAAGCGGCCTCGCAAAGCAGGATTACATCGTCAAATGCCTGCTAGAGGGAACCTTCGAGGTCCATGCAAGCACGCGCACGAGAAAGGCCGTCCGAGAATCCGTGGGCGAGGTCGTGGCAGAGCTGCGACGCCTTCGCCGCACGGGAGACATGGAAGAGGGCCTTATCGAGTCGCTCGAGACGCTGGCCGAGTTCGCCGGGTCGTTCGCGCCCGAGGAATCGCCCGTCGACGCCGAGGACGCACTTATCAAAAACCTGGGAAAGGGCAGCGCCTGAGTTCTGACAGGCGAAGGCGCCGCCCCGGTTGCAATAGGGCCCACGTCAGAGCCCCAATCGTAAGCTTTTTGTTTAGCCGCTCGTGCGGCAGGACCGAGGTCAGATGCCCCAATACCGGAAAAAATGCCTCTTCGATGGATGCGACTACGCGCTCGCGCGCGATGACCGCGTTTACGACGCCTGCGGCGTACCCGCGCCGCAGTTCACCCCGGAAATGACCGCCTGGCTGCTCTCGACCCAGGCCGACGCGCTCGAGCGCTGGGGTCGCTACGATAAGCGTCTCGCGGAAAGCGTAATTGGGATGACCACCCTGCTCTCCGCAAGGGCGGCCAGCGGCTACACCCTCGCGGACGGCACCCAGTTCGCCCACACC
>CAVDXJ010000291.1:0-2948 GCA_963612765.1 Oscillospiraceae bacterium | reverse complement strand
CACCCTACGCGCCGAGGCCGCGCCCAAGGGCCGCCGTAAAAAGAAGAAGCCTTCCTCTGGCGCAAGGGCGCAACCAAACCCGCGAAGCCCGCTAAAAAACCTGCCGAGAAGAACGGCGAGAGGGACGCAGGCAAGACAGATGCCCCGAAGAAGCCCCACCGACGTCGCAGCCGTGCAGACAAGAGCCGCGGCGATGAAAAGCCGCAGCGTGCCGCCGTGCCTGAACAGCCACGCGCCCAGGCCAAGCGCCGCCGGGTAGGCGACCAAATGGGCCGCCAGCGCGGAATCCACTAAACACAAAACTGCCCGCGCGGTCCTGCGACTGCGCGGGCAGTTTTTTAAAGAAGCTCAGAGCGCCTTAACGGCCCGTGATCGCCTTTCTCAGCATCAAAACGTAGGCCTCGGCGCCCTCGGGACGCAGGTGGGTTCCGTCGTCCCAGAAGTACTCGTCGTGGCCCGCGCTCTCGGCGTACCAGTCGATAATGCTCACGTTGTCGTACTGGGCCGCGATCTCTTTGAACAGCTCGTTGTTGATGTCCTGCAGCGCCAGCGGCACGCGCACGGTGCAGATATAAATCTGCTTGTTGGAGTCGACGGCGGCGATAAGGTCGCGCACGTCGTCCTCGCGCGCCACGCCGTTGTCGCCGATGGCCCACACAACGATGTCCTTGTCGTAGCCGGCGGCCTGGCAAGACTGATAGACCTCGACGCCGGTATAGAGCTGGCGGCCGATCGCGGCGTCCATGTACCCGTTGGGGAAGTACTTGTAGAACTGGGTCTCGGCGCCCTTGGGCACCGAGTCGCCGATCACGATGACCGAGGCGTCGGTGGCGCCGGTAGAGACGTCGATCGCGTGCGAGGTGTTGTTGATCATGTCGGTGGCCTGCGCAAACGCGGTCCCGGCAAAGTATGTGCCGCTGATGTCGAACTTGCGGTCCTGCGGGGTGGCGGTCTCTTCTGCCACCTGTTCCATCATTTCCTCGGGCACCTGAACGGCCGCGGGGTTCTGCGTCTCGGCCGAGACGGGGGAGAAAAGAAGGACAAGGACGGCCACCGCGGCCACGGCATCGGCGAGAAGACCGAGGGAAAGGCGCGCCTTGACGGGGCCCACCTTAAGGTGCTTACCCTCGGCCGGGTCTTTTCTGGGCGCCTCGAACAAGCGATAGATGACCTCGGACAAGGCAAGGATGCCCACGAACTCAAGGGCCCACTGCCACCAGGCAAGCGCGGTGGTGCGGGTAGCCGGGTTGAAGACGATGAGGATGGGGTAGTGGCAAAGGTAGGCCGCAAACGAGCGCTTGCCAAGCACGGCCAAGGGCTTCGCGCCCAGGACCTTGCCTACAATGCTGCCGGGGTTGGACACGCACGTCACACATAGGCCGGTCAGCACGGCAGCCAGAAGAAAGCCCCCGCGGTACGAGAAGCTGGAATAGCCGTCGACGGCAAACGAGAGACCCACAAGACCGGCCAGGCAAACCCCGGCAACGGCGTCGTAGGCGATCGCGGGCAACTCGATCTTGTGTCCCTTAAGCTGCCAGGACAGGCCGCGGCCGGACGTGCCGATGGCAAAGGCCGCGCCCACCAAGAACTCGGCCGCGCGGGTGTCGGGGCCATAGTAGATACGCGAGGTGTCTGCCTGCGGGTTGTAGAGCAGCGCCATGACCAGGGCAGATATCGCTGCCAGCGCAACCGTGACGATGGTGCTCTTGTGGCGCGAGTTGGTGGCGCGAATAATGAACAGTAGCACCACGGGCCACACGATGTAGAGCTGCATGACAACACCTAGGTACCACAAGTGCGTCAAAGGAGAAGGCAAACCCGCTGCCGCGAAGTACGATACCTCGCGAACGATGTAGAAGATGTTCTCGACAAAGAAAACCGCAGGCAGAGCGTCCGACTTCACCTTTGACAAAAGGTTGGTCGCAAACAGGGCACACAGGCCCGCCGTCAATCCCACGACAAATAACGCCGCCGGCAGAAGCCTCTTCACGCGGCCGAGAAGGACCTTGCCGTAGTCGAAGCCCACCTTGCTCTGCGCCTTCTTAAGAATCGAAAGCGTGGTGAGGTATCCCGTCAAGGCCAAGAAGACGGTGACTCCAAAGAATCCGCCGGGTAGCCAAGTGGCGTTTGCGTGGTAGACCACGACGCCCAAGATGGCTAAAAGGCGCAGGCCGTCAAGAGCATCGACGCGCGCGGGGGCTTTGGGAGCAGCAGAGGCAGAGCGATTTGACACGATTTTCTCCGTAAGAAGACGTGGGTTTGGCAAAGATTCAGTCTTTGAATTATAGGCATAGCGACCGGACACGAATCTCGGGCATTAGCCTATGAATGCTTGGATGCAGAGTAATTCTAAAAATGTGAACGCGGCCGTTTGCCCGTATAATGAAATGCTGTTTGAAATCGCCGGGGGCACGTGCCCTCGAATCTAAATAGACAAGGTGTTTGGCTTTGATAGCTCTTGCCGACAAGATCTCTAAATCCTTTGGCGGGCGTGTGCTGTACACGTCCGCGTCTTTGCAGTTGAACGCCGGAGAGCGCTGGGCGCTAGTTGGCCCCAACGGATCGGGCAAGACGACGTTTCTCAAGATTTTCATGGGCCTCGAGGCGGCAGACGAGGGCACGATCTCTTACGCTAAGGACACCTCGATTGGCTACCTCGAGCAGGAGACCAAGCTCTTTGGCAACCGCTCGGCCTTGCAGGAGGTCATCGAGAGCGCGCAAGAGATTAAAACCGTCGAGAAGCGCGTGGCCGAGCTGGAGAACCTCATTTCTTCCACCGAGCCGGGCCGCGAGCTTGACCGCCTTCTTGAGGAGTACGGCCATGCCCAGGACCGCTTCGAGCTCCTGGGCGGCTACGAGCTCGAGAGCCGCGCCCGCCAAATCCTGGCGGGACTGGGCTTTCCCGTGGAGGACTTCGACAAACCGGCCGAGGACTTCTCGGGCGGCTG
>CAVDXJ010000290.1:0-2948 GCA_963612765.1 Oscillospiraceae bacterium | reverse complement strand
GGGTGCGGCGCCTTTGCTTTGAGCGCTAAATTAGGCGAGAAGCCCGTGCTACTCGGCAGCAGCCTCGGTCTCGGCCTCGGCGGCAGGAGCCTCCTCGGTAGCGGGAGCCTTGGCGGCCTCGGCGGCAGCCTTCTTCTCGTACTCGGCAGCGCGAGCAGCCTTGGCAGCAGCCTTGGCCTCGGCGGCAGCCTTGCGGGCGGCCTCGGCCTCAGCAGCCTTGGCAGCCTTAGCAGCCTTGGCCTCCTCGGCCTTCTTGAGCTGGGCAGCAGCGGCGCCACCGAACTTGTCGGCGAAGCGCTGGACGCGGCCGCCGGTGTCAACGAGCTTCTGCTGGCCGGTGTAGAAGGGGTGGCACTTGTCGCAGAGATCGATGGTCATCTCGGACTTGGTGGAATAGGTCTTCCACGTGTTGCCGCAGGTGCAGCGAACGGTGCACTCCACGTAATTAGGGTGAATACCTTGCTTCATTGCAGGACTCCTGTTCGTCAGCCCTGGTTCCGACCAGGGCAGGGGTGTTTTGTCCTGATTTCTAACCAGGACAGTCAAGCTTTCCAAGTGTATCAGATGCTCCGCGGGCCGCGCACGCAAAATTTGCCGCCGACAAGCGCATTTGTACAAGCCTTACACATTAGGAAGCGCCGGGACCGCGCTAAACTGTGTCTGCTTGCCGCCGTCGGGCGCGTGAGCCAGCCCAGAATACCAGCCCCACCCACACGCGGAGGCATCATGTTTTTATCTATCGACGTGGGAAACACGCACACGACCATTGGCTTGTTTAGCCGCAAGGGAGACGCCGTGCGCTCGTGGCGCATGCCCTCGCAACACACCGACACCGCCGACACCCTGCGCGCCCGCCTTTTTGGTTTCTTTACCATGGACGGCTTTGAGTTTGCCGAGGTGACCTCGGCAGGCGTGGCCAGCGTGGTGCCCACCTTAACCCGCGCCTGGCAGATGGCTCTTACGGCCATTCTGGACGGCGAGCCCCTGATGATCGCGCCGGGCAACAGCTACGGCATGCCCATCGACATGCCCAATCCCGAGACCGTGGGCGCAGACCGCATTGCCAACGCCATCGCGGCGATTAAGACCTACGGCGCGCCCGTCATTGTGGTGGACTTTGGCACCGCGACCAACATCGACGTGGTTGATCAGGCGGGCGCTTACCGCGGCGGCGCGATTTCGCCGGGCCTTATGCTCTCTGCGGGCGCTCTCTTCTCCAAGGCGGCCAAGCTGGCGAGCATCCCCGTCGTAGCACCGGCCCATGCGCTTGGCAACTCGACCGAGACGGCCATTCAGTCTGGTCTGGTCATTGGCGCCGCGGCACAGGCAGAAGGCCTGGTCGCACGCATCAAGGCCGAGCTGGGCGCGCCAAACGCCACCGTTGTTGGCACGGGCGGCCTGGCCTCGACCGTTGCTCAGGCGACCGACCTCTTCGACGCGATCGACCCCTCGTTGACCCTGCGCGGGATCCGCGACATCTGGCTGTTCTCGCAGGACCGCGCGGAGTAGCCGGGCGCCTCTCCCCTACTCCGCGGCGCGAATGCGGGCCTGTTCGGGGGCTATTTCCAGCTCGCCACCCAGGTCGTTCTTGACCGTGGCGCGGCCCCAGACATCCATGCCGGCCAGCGTCGCGCGCATGGCCACGCGGCCGTTAGGATAGACGACCTCGACAGGCTTGCCCATCAACGGCATGCGGTCGAAAAACTCGCTGAGCACGGGGCCCAGCGGGGTCGCCGCCTTGCCTGCAGCCAAGATAGAAGCCTCCCAGGCCGCAACCTGCGCAGACGCGGCCTCGGCCACAGACGCGCCCAGGCCTTCGGCCACGTCCGCCGCGACCCCGGGCACCACGGCCCGGCACACCACGAACATGCCATCGCCGTATCCGGCCGAGGTCGACACGCGCACAAGCAGGCCATTCTCGCCGCAGACGTCGTGCGGCCACGCCACACCGACGCCGGCATACCCTGCTGCCTCAAGCGCGTCGGCCACGCCCAACGCTGCCGCGTACGGTACGCCGGTGAGATAGGCCATGCCAACCGCGGGGCGGCAGACGAACTCAACCGTCAAGGTGCCGTCGTCTGCCAGCCAGATGTTCTTCTCGCCAGCCGCAGCTCCGGCGCGCGCGAGCTCTACCAGATCTTTCTCTACACCCATGCCACTTCTCCCAAATCTGCCGTCACGTGGCCCACGCGCTGCTCGCGCTCCAGCACCGTCACGCCGCCGTGCTCAAGGAAGCGCACGGGGTCGTGCATGAGGTCCTCCATGGGCACGATCACGTAGTCGCGCTCGCCCAGGCGGCGGTGCGGCAGAGTAAGGCGCGAGCCCTGATGCGCCTCGCCCTCGACCCACATAAGGTCGCAGTCAATGGTGCGTGCCGTGTTGCCGGGCTTCTTGGGGTCGCGGTCAATGGGGCGAACGCGGCCCAGTTCATTCTCGATGTCCATCAATTTGCCGAGAAGAACCAGCGGGTGAAGCTCGGTGCGCAGCTCAACCACGCAGTTAGCGACCGGCGTCGCAATACCGTAGGCCGGCTCGGTCTCGTAGGCGTGGCTCACGCCGGCCACGCAGGTCAGCGGAATCTCGTCGATCAGCTGAACAGCGCGAGACAAGTAACCCACGCGGTCGCCCTCGTTGGAGCCCAGGCTCACAAAGGCCTGGCGCGGGTCCTTGCGGGTGACCGACCAGTAGGCGTTGATGGCCTGAGCACAGCCAGCGACGTCGTGAACGCGCAGGATACGTGCGCCGTTCTCGATGGCGGCGATGCAAATGCCCTGCGTGGCGGCATCGCGGTCGGCGGCATCGGCCACGCCAGACACCGCGCCCACAAAGCGCTTGCGGCTTACGGCCGTGAGCAGCGGATACCCCATCGAGACCATCGAGCGCGTGGCTCGCTGGATGACCACGTCCTCGTCGGCGAACTTGTCGAAGCCGGGGCCGGGGTCGATGCA
>CAVDXJ010000289.1:0-2949 GCA_963612765.1 Oscillospiraceae bacterium | reverse complement strand
GGCGCACGAGCATCGTGGTCGCGCACCGGCTCTCCACGGTAGCGTCGCTCGACCGCATCGTGGTTCTCGCCGGCGGCGAGATCGTGGAGGACGGCACGCACGACGAGCTCGTGGCCGCCGGCGGCGAGTACGCCGGCCTTTGGAGCCGCCAGACCGGCGCGTTCCTGGAAGCGGAGTAATTCAGACAAATTAGACGAACGGCTGTTCTTCTTACTGTGCTACTATACGGCAACAAACGTTCTGGTTTGGACGGTGTCGCCGTGGATCGGGGCGAAATCTCTACCGCTTCAGATTGCAGTTTTGAGGCCCCTGGAGGGGCAAAAAACGCATTCTCGGGCGGTAGAGATTTTTGGCTCCGCTTCTGGCGCGGCAGAGAGGGGCGGGCGGATGTCGAAGTCGGTCGACGATCGTGTGCGGGCCTCGTTGGACGAGGCGGAGTCGAGATGCGCGTGCCTGGAGGCGGGCGGGAACGTCTCGCGCAGGGAGCTTGACCTGCGCCTTGCCAAAGGTGAGCTCGTGCGCCCGCTCCCGCGGCTCTATGCTCGGCGAGATTACTGGAAGGGCCTTTTGCCTGATGAGAGGGCGTTGCATAAGATGCGCGGCTTGGCGCGCCTGCGCTTGCAGTGGGTGTTCGCCGGGTCGAGCGCTGCGCTCGTTCACGGGGCGCCTGTCTCGTATGACCTGCTCGGTACGCTTGAGGTCGTGAGCGATAACGGGTCCAGGCGCTACTGTGGCAATAAGGTTCGCGGCGTCTATGTTTGTGAGGAGGAAGCGGCGGGGGTTGACCTTGCCGGGCTCCGCGTCACAGACGCGTTTCGGACGGCTCTCGACTGCGCGAGGTCGCTGCCGTTCCGGGATGCGGTCGCGATCGTCGACGGCATGCTGCATGACGGGCTTCTCTCCAAGGATGAGCTTTTGGAGTATCTGGATGGCCATAAGAACGGTGTCCACGGCATCCATCGCGCACGAGAGGTCGCGGCTTTCGCAGACGGCAGGTCTGGCAGCGGAGGGGAGTCTATTGCGCGCGCCGCTATGCATGAGCTCGGGTTTGCGGAGCCTGAGCTGCAAGTTCCTATCGAGGACCCGGTTGACGGCCGAACTTACTTTATCGACTTTCTCTGGCGTCTTCCGGGCGGCCGTGTGGTCGCGGGCGAGCTCGACGGCGGCGAGAAGTACGTGAACCCCGAAATGACGCGCGGCAGGTCTGCGCTCGACGTCATGCGGGCGGAGCGTCAGAGAGAGTCGCGGATCACGGCGAGCTGCGACTCGGTGGTGCGCTTCTCGCCCGATGACGTGGCGAATCCGCGGCGGTTCGGCAGGCTGCTCGATGCGTTCGGCGTGCCCCGCGACCACGAGCCGCTTATCCTGGCGTCGCAGCCGATCGAGGAAGAGGTGCCATTGGAATGCTACGGGGTCTAGACGACACCTCCGGCTTCGGCGGGCCTCTTGGCCAATGGGTGGCCATGTGATCTGTACCGCTCTGGATTGCGGTTTTGAGGCTCTTATAGGGTTGGAAATGTCGTTTTAGAGCGGTAGAGATCTGAGGTGCAGCATAGAGGGCCCCTTTCGTGCCCGATTCCGGCTGGCGAGAAGCGCTTCTTGCCAGCTGCGCTAGACTAGTTCGACGGCGCCGCGGGAGGCGTCGCGCGACCTCGAGGGGAAACCGATGAAGAACACCCAGCTCCTGCTGATCAACGACATGTGCGGCTACGGCAAGGTGGCGCTTTCCGCCATGCTGCCCGTGCTCTCGCACATGGGCTACCGCATCCACAATCTGCCGACGGCGCTCGTGTCGGACACGCTCAACTACCCCAAGTTCTATATCCACGACACGACGGAGTACGTGCGCCAGAGCCTCGCCATCTGGGAGGAGCTCGGCTTCGAGTTCGACGCCATCTCCACCGGCTTCATCGCCTCGGAGGAAGAGACGCGCATCATCTCCGATTTCTGCCACGCGCGCGCCGAGCGCGGTACCAAGGTCTTCGTCGACCCGATCATGGCCGACAACGGCAAGCTCTATGCGGGCGTGCCCGAGACGACCATCGGCCTTATGCGCGACCTCGTGGCCTGCGCCGACTACACCGTGCCCAACTACACCGAGGCGTGCCTGCTCACGGGAACGCCTATGGGCGGCGAGATGAGCGCCGACGAGGCGCGTGACCTCGTGCTCGGCGTTCGCCGCCTGGGCGCCAAGTCCGTGGTGGTCACGAGCTGCAAGGTCGACGGCGCGGACGCCATCGTCGGCTACGATCATGTGGCGGGCGAGTACTTCACCGTGCCGTTCGACATGATCCCGGTGTATTTCCCCGGCACGGGCGACACGTTCTCCAGCGTGCTGCTCGGCCGCGTGATGCGCGGCTGGACGCTCGAGCGCGCGACGGCCGACGCGGCGCGCGTGGTGCGCGAGCTCATCGCCCGCAACGCCGACCAGGAGGACAAGTCCGCTGGACTGCCCATCGAGGCGTGCTTGGACGTGATCGACGGTGAGTAGCGCCTGCAACTTGATCGGCGATGCCTCGGCCGACGCCGCGGCGCCCGCGGTACCTGCTGTCCAAAAGCCGGCCGGCGCCCCGCGCGGCAAGCGGCCCCGCATCCGCATCACCTGTGTGGATCAGCTGGGGGAGTGCCGTTGCCACCATGGCCACAAGCCGGGCGACGTCTTCGACTTCGACCGTGACCGCGGACGGCTCTGTCCCATGGCCTGCCACGTGGGCTTCCCTTACATCGACATCCTGCGCTACGGCGGCACCGTCCCCGGCAACGAGCCCGGCACGGCCAAGTTCTGTTGCCCCGAGGTGGACACCCTGAACGTCTTCCTCGCCGAGTTGGTGGAGGAGTAGCCCTACCCCGCGAGCAAAAGCGCGGCGAGAAGGGCGGCTTGGCCGCAGGTGTTAACGAGCTGCTCGGTCCAGTTGGATCGGGCGTCCGCCTGGTCCAGGTGGCCGGCGA
>CAVDXJ010000288.1:0-2962 GCA_963612765.1 Oscillospiraceae bacterium | reverse complement strand
CCTAAAGTTCGCGGCCCACGTGCAGGGTGAACGCACGCAGCAGGTCCTTGCGGCAGCGCTGGCTCACGGGCAGGGTGGTGCCGTTGGTTAAGGCAAGCTCATTCGCGCGGATCGCGTCCACAAACGAGAGATTGACAAGAAAGCTCTGGTGGCAACGGGCAAACCCTGTGGTCAGCGACTGGGCCACGTCCGAGAGCTTGCCGTACGTCTCGATGACCCGTCCCCCCCCTCATGGATTTGGAGCTTGCGTCGGTTGCTCTCGATATAGACCACGCGCTCGGGCGCGATGCGCAGGGCCTGGCCGCTCGCGTGGACCACAAAATCGGCCACCGCGTCCTGGTCAAGCCGCTTTATCGCGCGGGCCAGGGCGGCATCGAGCCGGGCCTGGTCAACGGGCTTGATGAGAAAACCCACATGGGCCGTCTCGTATACGTCCGAGGCGTAGTCGACGTAGCCCGTGACGTAGATGACCTGCGTTTTATTGGATGCCGCGTCGCGCACCAGGTCGATACCCGAGGGTAGGTCGGCGCCCAGGTCGATGTCGAGCAGCGCGATGTCTGCGGACAAGGGGCCGACGGCTCCAGCGCCCGCGGGGTCCAGAAACTCAAGCCGCGCGGCGGCGGGGGAGCGCATGACCATGCCGGCGAGAAGCTCGCGCTGGGCGCGGTCGTCGTCGATGATGGTCACGCTGTACATGCCTGAATACCCCCTTAAACTCACGTCCTCCAATACTAGCGTGCGTGTGGAGGGGCCACGCCGAGAAATCGGGTGAGCGGCACATCGCATGGGCCGCCGTCGCGCGGGACGCCACCGCGCAGGACGCCACGCCGCGTCCTTCTCGCCACCTACGGCGCGCTGATCGCCGCCGTGGTCTCGATAAGCGTCTGCACGTACAGGTCGACCTCGGCGTTCACGGCTTCGACCGCCTCGGCGCGCATTGCCAAGCTGCCGCCGCGGCGCATGATGCGGTAACAGGTGCGCTCGGGCGGCCGCTCTTCCAGCGCAGAAAGCACCAGGTCACCGCGCTGCCCCAGCGATTCGTAGAGGCTCCACGGCACGATGGCCCAGCGGCCCGGCACGTCCAGGAAGCCCAGGGCCTGCGTGCCCGTGCTCGCGTGGATCAAGTGGCGCCCCTGCGGCCACAGCCGGTTGTGCCAGATGGCGTAGTTGGTGCTCCACTGCAGATAGATCTCGGCCTCGGCGGGAAGCTCGGAGGCCCGCACGCGCTCGCCGTAGCCGCTCTTGGCGCTCGAGATCACGTACATCTCCTCGCGGTAAAGGGGAGTCGCCACCACGTCGGGGTAGTTAAGGCGCGCAAAGACAAAGCCCACGTCGGCGCCGCGGTTCTCGATCATCTCGTACAGCTCGCCCGAGTGGTGGGTCCTCATGCGCAGGCGCAGGTGGTCGTAGCGCTCGACGATCGAGTGGTAAAGCGGCGCGAAGGTGAAGTTATTGATAAGGTCGGCGCCGCCGATCACCACCTCGGTGCGCGAGGCCTGGTTTGCCACGGCGCCCGTGGCGTCAAAGAGCGCCAGCCACTGGTGGGCCAGCTCGACAAAGCGCTCGCCCGCGGCGGTGGGCTCGACGCTTCGCTGCCCGCGCCCGCGCGCGAACAGGGGAGAACCCACCTCGTCTTCCAGCAGCGCGATCCGGTGGCTCACCGTGCTTTGCGTCGAGAAAAGCCTGCGCGCCGCCGCCGTGAGGTTGCGGCACTCGTAGACCGCCAGGAAGGTGTCGATAAGGTCGCGCGTCATTGCGGTTCTCCTCGCTAAATAAACAAGAATGCGAATATCTATAACGATAATAATTCGTTTTATTGTCGATAAGCTGTTGCGTAGAATTCACATCAGCAACAAGCGAGCTGGCCAGCCGCAAACGCACGTCCACCCACAAGGAAAGGAATGGCAATGGACCACAAGAGCGTTGCCGAGCAGATCATTGCCGCGTCCGGCGGCATGGCCAACATCACCGACGTCACCCACTGCGCCACCCGCCTGCGCTTTGTCCTGGCAGACGACTCCGCCTCTGACCAGGAGGCCATTAAGAAGATCGACGGCGTGCTGGGCGTCATCAACGCGGCCGGCCAGCAGCAGGTCGTTCTTGGCGGCAACGTCATCGGCGTCTACAAAGAGGCCGTCTCGATGTTCGAGGCCGCCAAGGGCTCCAAGTCGACCGGCGGCGAGAAGAAGCCGGCCGAGCCCAAGGGCAAGAAGGCCCTGACCCCCAAGGGCGTCCTGGACGCCGTCATTGGCTACGTCGCCTCGGCCGTGACCCCGCTTGTTCCCGGCCTCATTGGCGGCGGCATGCTCAAGGTCATCCTGCTGCTCATCGGCTACGCCTGGCCCGCCTTCCTCGAGACCGGCACCTACACGGTCCTGGGCTGGGTCGCCAACGCCCCGTTCTACTTCATGCCCATCTTCGTGGCCTGGGGTGCTGCGGCCAAGCTCGGCTCGACGCCCATCTACGCCATGGCGGGCGCGGCCTCGATGCTCACCCCGGCCTTCATGACCCTGGTTTCCGAGAAGGGCTCGATCGATCTTCTCGGCTTCCAGCTTGAGCTCATCAAGTACCAGCAGCAGCTGCTTCCCGCGCTTCTCATCGCGCTTGCCGCTTACTTCATCGAGAAGGGCCTGAACAAGGTCATCCCGTCGATCCTGCGCCCGGTGCTGGTTGGTTCTCTCACCATGGGCCTCACCATGATCTTGGGCTTCACCGTCCTGGGTCCGCTTGGCTACAACGTTGGTTCGGCCATCTCGGGCATCTTTGTCTTCCTTGGCTCCACCGCCGGCCCCGTGGCCGTCGCCCTTCTCGCCGGCGTCATGCCCTACCTGGTCATGACCGGTATGCACCACGCCATCAGCCCCTTCATGGCCCAGTCCATCGCCAACCCCGGCTACGACCCGATCTTCCGCCCCTCCTTCATCCTGCACAACATGGCCGAGGGCGGCGCCTGCCTGGGCGT
>CAVDXJ010000287.1:0-3001 GCA_963612765.1 Oscillospiraceae bacterium | reverse complement strand
AGCACCGCGACCGCGACGAGGTCTTTGTCGCCCTGGCGGGACCTGTCTCCAATATCTTGCAGGCTCTTCTCGGCTGCGCGGTCTTGGCGCTTGTCTACACCCCTTTGACCAGCGCGTACGTCAACGGCTCCCTGCCGTACGAGGTCGTCCGTTGGGTTATCAAAATTCTGACCACGTACCTGTACGTCAACCTGTGCCTGGCCTTCTTCAACCTCATTCCGCTACCGCCCCTCGACGGCTCCAAGATCGTCATGCCGTTTCTTAAGGGCCAGGCTCGCGAGAAGTACTACGCGCTGCAGGCCTACGCCATGCCGATCCTGCTCATCTTGCTCTACGGCCTGCCGTACCTGCTGCCCATCGACCCCTTGAGCATCTACCTGGACTTCACCGCAGGCAGCATCTATGACCTGCTCATCTCTGTGGCGGTGGGGTAGGTGAGCTACAAGGTTCGCACCCAGGCATACTCCGGCCCCTTTGACCTGCTGTTACAGCTTGTCAACCGCCAGAAGGTCACCATTGGGTCGATCTCTATCTCTGAGGTCGCCAACCAGTACCTGGAAGAGGTCGAGCGCATGCAGGACCTCGACCTTGAGGTGGCGAGCGACTTTGTGCTTGTGGCGTCCACTTTGCTCGACATCAAGGCAGCTTCTCTTGTGCCCAACGAGCCTATCAAGAAGACCGACGACTTCGACGATGACGACGAGCTCGAGGGCTTGACGGCAGACGAGGCCCGCGAGGTCCTTATCGCCCGCCTGATCGCCTACAAGCAGTTCCGTGCGGCAGGCGCCGCCCTGGGTGCGCGAGCCGAGGCTGAGGGCCGCATGATGCCGCGTACCGTGGGTCCCGACCCCGATTTCTTGGGCCTCATGCCCGACTACTTGGAAGGCATTTCTCTGCGCAGCTTGGCCGTCATCTGCGCCGACATCGACAGCAAGCGCGAGACCTTTCTTTTGGAAGCCGAGCACATCGCGCCGCGCCGCCTGCCCGTGGCGCTTACCACGGCCTCGGTCGACCGCCTGGTGCGCGGCCGCGGTAAGCTGACCTTTACCGAGCTTTTGGACGGGCAGGACTCGCCCGAGATCGTGGTCGTCAACTTTTTGGCTGTTCTCAACCTCTTTAAGCGCGGCATGATCAGCGTCAAGCAAGACGAGATCTTTGGCGAGATCGAGATCGAGCACATCGAGGGCGCCGAGGCCTTTGAGCTTGATGACTCGGTCTTGGCCGAGCTGGACGAGGACTGGGCCGACGCCGAGATCCAAAACGCCGCCGAGGCCAAGGAGGCCCTTGAGAAGATGGCCCGCGAGAAGAACACGCAAGGGGAGTAACCCATGGAAGACCTGACCAAAATCGATTCCGGCAGCCTGAAGGGCATGCTCGAGGCGCTGCTTCTGGTGTCTGACGATTCCGTCTCAGCCATTGACCTGGCAAAGGTGACGGGCGCCGCTCCCGGCGAGGTTGCGGGCGCACTGGCCGAGCTCTCGGCCGAGTACGCGGACGCCAACCGCGGCTTCCAGCTGCGTGAGGTCGCGGGCGGGTGGCGCCTCTTCACGCACCCCGCCTACCACGACCAGGTGGCCGACTACGTCGTGTCCTGGGATACCCGGCGCCTGTCGCAGGCGGCCCTTGAGACCCTGGCCGTCATCGCCTACCACCAGCCCGTGACCCGCGAGGGTGTGCGTGCCATCCGCGGCGTCAACTCCGACGGCGTGATCGGCTCGCTTAAGGAGAAAGGCCTGGTACGCGAGGTGGGTCATGAGCCCGACCGCACCCGCGCCGTGCTTTTTGGCACCACCCGCCAGTTCCTCGAGCGCTTTGGCCTACGCTCGATCAAGGACCTGCCGCCCCTGGAGGACTTCGCGCCCGACGAGGAGTCCAAGCGCTTTATCCGCGAGAGGCTCTCGGGCCGCCAGATCTCTTCCACCCTGGAAGAGACGGCCGACGACCTCGACGAGGAGAGCGAGCTTCTCGCCAGCGACGAGAGTGAAGCTCAAGACGAGGCCGATGACACCAACGACCAGCTCGTAGAGGAAAACTAGCCATGCTCCAAGACGGCGAGAAGATCGTGCCCATGCGCCTGCAGCGCTTTCTTGCGCGCGCGGGCGTGGCCAGCCGCCGCGGCTCCGAGCGCCTGATGACGCAGGGCCGCGTACGCGTGAACGGCCAGGTCGTGACCGAGCTGGGCAGCAAGGTGGACCCCAACTGCGACGTGGTGACCGTGGACGGCATCGAGTGCTCGATCCACGAGAAGCCCGCCTACCTCATGCTCTACAAACCCGCAGGCTACCTCACCACCATGAGCGACCCCCAGGGTCGCCCTTGCGTGGCAGAGCTGGTACCCACGGCAGACTACCCAGGCCTTTACCCTGTGGGCCGCCTGGACTTCGATACCACGGGCCTTCTGCTGTTCACGACCGACGGCGACGCGGGCCAGGAGCTCCTGCACCCCTCGCACCACGTGACCAAGCACTACGTTGCCCTAATCAAAGGCGAGCTCACGCGCGAGCAGATCGCCCGTCTTGAGGCGGGCATCCAGCTCGAGGACGGCATCGCAGCCCCCGCCAAGGTGGAGGTCTTAAGCCCCAAAAGCCCGCTTTTCTCGCTGGTAGCGCCCGACGGGGTTGGCACCGATCGCATAGGCCGGCCCAACTCGGTGGTGGGCCTCACCATCCATGAGGGCAGAAAGCACCAGGTCAAGAAGATGATGCTGGCAGCCGGCCACAAGGTCTTGCGCCTACACCGTGACGCCTTTGGCCCGCTGGTCCTAAAGGGCGTCGAGCCGGGCCAGTGGCGTGACTTGACAGAGGCCGAGGTAGCCGCCGTCATGGCCGCCTGCGGCAGGTCCTAAGAACACGTATACTTAAAGATTGGGCAAACACCACGAAAGGATTCGAATGATCGTCGCAATCGACGGGCCTTCCGGCTCGGGCAAGTCTTCCATCGCGCGCGCCATCGCCAAGGAGTGCGACCTGGTCTTCCTCGACACCGGCGCGATGTATCGCTC
>CAVDXJ010000286.1:0-3010 GCA_963612765.1 Oscillospiraceae bacterium | reverse complement strand
CACGCGTCGCCCAAATAGGTTGCAGACTGGAAAACACCGCCGCGACGCAGGACCCGCACCGTGCGCCCGGCGCTATCTTTGACGTTGTAGACCAAGGTCGGCGGCCATCCGCGGGCAATGTGGAGGTCGGGGCCAAAAATCATGTGTCTGCAACCTCCTTTGCGGCGCGCTTGACTGTCTTGGCTACGATAACCTGCGCAATCCTAGGAGGCAACACACGTGGCGGGTCTCGGCACAATCATCAACGTTGGCTGCATCATCGCGGGCGGGCTCATCGGGCTTCTCGGCCGCAGCCTTATCACGCAGAGCCTGCAAGACGCGCTTTTGCGCTCGTGCGGCGTGGCCGTCATCTTTGTGGGCATCGCCGGTACGTTGGAGAAGATGCTGGGTGTCACGCTGGCAACGGACGGAACGGCGGCCTTGAGCAGCGGCGGCACCATGATGATGGTCATCTCGCTTGCGTTGGGCACCGTGGCAGGCGAGCTTTTGGACCTGGACTCCAAGTTCGAGGCCCTGGGGGCCTGGCTCAAGGTCAAAACCGGCAGCTCAAAAGATGCCTCGTTTGTCGACGCCTTTGTCACGGCGTCGCTCACCGTCTCTATTGGAGCCATGGCAATCGTGGGCGCGATTCAAGACGGCCTGGTAGGCGACCATTCCACCCTCATGCTCAAGGGTGCGCTCGACGCAATCATCATCTGCGCGATGGCCGCGTCGATGGGCAAGGGTGCGGTCTTCGCGGCGCTGCCGGTGGGCGTGCTGCAGGGTCTTATCACCCTTTTGGCAACCCTGCTCTCCCCCGTCATGACCACGGCCGCTCTGGCAAATCTGTCACTAGTTGGCTCGATGCTCATTTTTTGCGTGGGCGTCAACCTTATTTGGCCGCGCACCTTCAAGCCGGCCAACATGCTGCCCTCGGTGGTCGTGGCCGCCGTCTGTGCCTATGTGTTGTAGCGCGTCAAAGGAGTCACCATGTCAAAAGAGCAAAACACCGCCAACAGCCTGGGCTTTGTTGGCCTGATGACCCTTGTGGTGACCACCTGCGTGGGCGCGGGCATCTTCTCTTTGTGCGGAGACCTTGCCGCCGGCGGAGCCAACACGGCGGCAGTCTTGGCAGGCTGGGCCATCTGCTTTGTGGGCGTGTTTGCGCTGGCCAAGACCTTTAGCGGCCTGGCTGCCGTGCGCCCGGGCCTCTCTGGCGGCATCTATGCCTACGCGCATGCCGGCTTTGGCGAATACGTGGGCTTTTCGTCGGCCTGGGGCTACTGGATGAGCGCTTGTCTTAACAACGCGGGTTACGCCATCATGCTCTTCAACGCGCTGTCGTACTTCGCGCCGCAGCTCGGGGGCGGCAATTCGCTTGTCTCGGTTGCGCTGGCATCGTGCTTTTTGTGGCTCTTGGCCTACCTTTTGACGCGCGGCGTTCGCACGGCCACCGTCGTCAACCTCGTGATCACGCTGGCCAAGCTCGTGCCGCTGGCGCTCTTCATCCTGTGCGTGGTGCTGCTATCCAAGTTCGACGCGTCCGTGTTTCTCAGCAACTTTTGGGGTGAGCCGGGTGGCCTTTCTTTTGCCGACCAGTTAAAGAGCACCATGGTCTCGCTGGTGTGGCTCTTTGTAGGCCTTGAGGGCGCCGTGGTGGTGTCGGGCCGTGCGCGCGACCCGCACGACGTGAGCCGCGCCACGACCTTTGGCTTCTTGCTCGTTGTGATCTTCTATGTGCTTATCTCGCTTCTCTCGCTGGGAATTTTGCCGCGAGAAGAGCTGGCGGCGCTTTCCACGCCGTCTTTGGCCGGTGTCTTTGAGCAGGTCATCGGCCCTGTAGGCGCCGTTCTTATCAACGGCGGCGTGGTGGTCTCGCTGATGGGCACGATGCTGGGCTACCTCACCTTTGCCGCCGAGACATCCTTCCAGGCGGCCAACCGCGGTCTTCTCCCAGCCCGCCTTGGCGCGGCGGACAAAAACGGCACCGCCGTCACCGCGACCTTGGTCTCTGCCGCCATCACGCAGGCGTTTCTTGTGCTTTCGGTCTTCTCGCAGGGCACGTACCAGTTCTTCTATACCTGCTCGGTCTACGCGATTCTTATCCCGTATACCTGCGCCTCTGCGTTTTACGCGCGCATCGCGTGGACGGGCGAGCAGATGGACGCCCCGTTGGCGCCCAGGCTGTGGTCCGCACGCCTGGCGGGCACCGTCGCTTTGCTCTACACGCTGTTCCTCATCTGGTCGAGCGGCCTGCAGGGACTCACGGTGGTGGCCATCGCCATCGCGCCGGGCACCTTGCTTTACGCCGGGATGCGTCGCCGGCGCGGGCAGGCGCTTATGACCTCGCTTGCCGACAAGGTCTTTGCCGCTATCGTTTTGGTGGCCGTTGTTGCTACGATTGTGGCGAGAATGACGTCGCTTTTCTAGGCAGGTCAAACGGCTTGGGTTCCAATAAAGACAAGATAGACCGGCTGCTCCAGCAGATACTGGACGACCCGCGAGTCGTCTCGATGCAGACGCGCACGGGGTCAAAGGTCTATGACGATGAACCCATCTTGCGCCGGGCATCGCAGATGGCGTCGTACATGCCCGAGAAAATTCGCCAGATGCGCGAGCTGCAGCACCGACCCGATGCCGTTATGTGGTCGGATACCCACCTGTTTGTCGAGCAAGCTCGCCTGATGGAGGATTTTGCCGATAACTGCCCCTACCACGGCGAGTACTACCACTACTTTCCCTCGTACCGCTCGATGAACGACCGGCAGCTCAGGGGCTATTTTACCTGGCGCACGCACGTGCGAGCGGGCGAGGTGGAGCCGACCTGCCCCGCGTTTGCCTTTGTCTACGTCTACGAGCTGTTGAACGGCATAGGGACCGCGCCTGGCGAGAAGGGCTTTCACGATATCGAGGCCTTTTGGCAAAAGTGGCAGCTGGTGAACAACGAGCTGGACCGCTATGTCGCGGCCTGGCTGGTTGACTATGCGGCCTGGTACGGGCTGAGCCCGCAGCTGGTGGCAGGGTATGCGGG
>CAVDXJ010000285.1:0-3016 GCA_963612765.1 Oscillospiraceae bacterium | reverse complement strand
GGGTAACGGGTTCAAACCACCCGCTCGAGTTGTCTTGGAAACGGATGCCGAGTCTCTTTGGCGGCAGCTCGACCTTCTCGTCAACGGCTTCTCCCAGCAAAGCGCCCATCCCGCCGTAAGCCAGGTCAAGGGACAGCAAGGGGTAGCCCGTCTGGGCCTCGATGCCGTTCACGACCACGCGAGTAAGGCCGTCCGCGCAGGTAAACGCCGCTTTGCCGGCAAGAAGGCACAGACGGTACGCATAGGCGCGCGCCTCGCGCAGGACATCGCGCTCGCCGTCAAGGCCCAATAGCCCTAAGGCCGTGGGGCGCATGACCTCAATGTCGATAACGGCCAGATGGCCCTCGATGTCCATCTGGAAATCGGCCAGGATGCGCGTGGGGGCATGGATGTCCTCAAGGTAGCGGGCGAGGTTTAGGCGAGAAGACCACTCGCCCTCGCCCTTTTGCGGCATGCTGTCGCCAATTGGATCGAGAGCGGGGGTGCTGATAAACCGCTCGACAATGTCTTTTGCCGTGGGCCGCGTGAACGAAGCCCCGCCAACCGCGACGTTTGCTAACAGGTCATGGGAAACGTTGAGCGCCGTCTCGAGCGCGACCATCGCATCGTATTGCTCGGGCGTCTTGTCCGCGCGCGTGTTGATCCACCACCTGCCGTTGCGCGAGAGCTTGACGACCTCGACGCCGCACAGGTCAGGCACCGCAAGCGCGCCGCTTGCCTTTAGCAGGGGCGCCATGAAGTCGTGGCAGCGCCCTGTTGCGTGGCCAACGTAGTCCTTGATGGCGGCTACGGGGTCGCGCGTACCCAGGACCACAGTCTCGAACTCCTTGATTTGGTCAATGAGCTCCTGGTCAACGTGTTGGTCGGGGGAGGCAAGCGGCTCCTGCGGGGATTGCTGCGGCTGCGCGTCTCCTTCGCGCGAAGGCTGCTGAGAGATGCCTGGCCGCTTGGGCCGCTCGTCTTTTGCGAGCTTATCGGCAGGTGTTTGTCCCACGCCCGCTGGTGGCTGCGGCTTGGCGTCCGACCTGCCCAAAAGGCCGCGGAACAGCTGCGCCAACGTGGCGCGGGCGCCGTCGTTTTGCGTCTTGTGGGGTTTGGCTGCCATGACTGTCCCTCGCCCTCGTGTTTGCTGGCCCTGCATTCTATCCAAGCGGTGTCGGCCGCGTCTTTTCGCGTCCTTCTCGACACTGTACCAAAAAATATAGCACGAACATCTGTTTGTTTTCCAGACAATGGGGTAAACTCTTTTTCACGTTGGGTCCGTCACGGGGAGAAGGCATGGCGCAGGTTCCAAAATCGCAGGGTCATGAGGCGCACTTTGGCGCTCAGCTGCAGCGCTTTGGCGTGAAGAGCGGCGGTGTGCCCCTCAAGGTCGTCTCGCCGTACGAGCCCGCCGGCGACCAGCCGCAGGCAATCGCCAAGCTTGCAAAAGGGGTGGAAGACGGGCTGCGCTACCAGACGCTCATGGGCGTCACCGGATCGGGCAAGACCTTTACCATGGCAAAGACCATCGAAGCCCTCAACCGCCCTACGTTGATCTTGGAGCCCAACAAGACGCTGGCCGCGCAGGTTGCTTCCGAGATGAAAGAGATCTTTCCCAACAACGCGGTGGTCTACTTCGTCTCGTACTACGACTACTACCAGCCCGAGGCCTACGTCCCGCAGACCGACACCTATATCGAGAAGGACTCCTCGGTAAACGAGGAGGTAGAGAAGCTGCGCCACCAGGCCACGTCAAGTCTTTTGTCGCGCCGCGACGTCATTGTGGTGGCCTCGGTATCGTGCATCTACGGTATCGGCAGCCCGCAGGACTACGCGGGCTTGGCTCCCAACGTGAGCAAGGACGAGCCGCTTGAGCGCGACGACCTTATCCGTGCCCTCATCGACATCCAGTACGACCGCAACGACTACGACCTGGTTCGCGGCACCTTTCGCGTGCGCGGCGACACCGTGGACGTCTACCCGCCCTATGCCGAGAATCCCCTGCGCATCAGCTTTTTTGGCGATGAGGTCGAGCTTATCGCCGAGTTTGACAACCTCACGGGCGAGGTCTTGCGCGAGTTCGACGCCATCCCCATTTGGCCGGCGTCTCACTACGTGACGGAGCGTCCCAAGGTCACGCGTGCCCTGCAAACCATAAACGAGGAGCTTGAGGCCCGTGTGGCAGAGCTTAAGAGCCATGACATGCTGCTTGAGGCCCAGCGCCTGGCGCAGCGCACGAGCTATGACCTCGAGATGCTTGAGACCATGGGCTTTTGCACCGGCATCGAGAACTACTCGCGTCACTTGGATGGGCGTGAGGCGGGCGAGCCGCCCTATACCTTGATTGATTATTTTCCCTCAGACATGGTCTGCATCATCGACGAGTCCCACGTTACGGTGCCGCAGATCCGCGGTATGCACGAGGGTGACCGCTCACGCAAGATTACCCTGGTAGAGCACGGTTTTCGTCTGCCTTCTGCCTTGGATAACCGCCCCTTGCGCTTCGACGAGTTCGAGGCGCGCGTCCCGCAGTTCATTTATGTCTCTGCCACACCGGGCGACTACGAGGAAGGCGTCACCCAGCAGCGCGTCGAGCAGATCATTCGCCCCACGGGTCTTCTCGACCCCTTGGTGGACGTGCGCCCGGTGCGTGGCCAGATTGACGACCTTCTGGGAGAGATCAAAGAGCGGGTGGCGAGAAAAGAGCGCGTGTTGGTCACGACTCTTACCAAGCGCATGGCAGAAGACCTCACCGATCACCTGCTTGACGAGGGCATTCGTGTCAATTACATGCACTCAGACACCGCGACGCTTGACCGCGTGGAGATTATCCGGGACCTGCGCCAAGGAAAGATCGACGTGCTGGTGGGCATCAACCTTTTGCGCGAGGGCCTGGACATCCCCGAGGTCTCGCTGGTGGCTATCCTGGACGCCGACAAAGAGGGTTTTCTTCGAAACCGCAGGTCGCTGATACAGACGATGGGGCGCGCGGCGAGAAACGCCGAGGGCAAGGTAGTCATGTACGCCGATACCG
>CAVDXJ010000284.1:0-3021 GCA_963612765.1 Oscillospiraceae bacterium | reverse complement strand
GCGGCGGCGCGGATGCCTGCCGAGGTCACGGCATTCTTGGCCACGGCGTTGGCTCGGTCGGCCGACCAGGCGTTCTTTGCGGCGAGAAGGTCCTCGCCCTCGATGGCGGCGGCGTTTTGCGGGGCCGCGACGGTTTTGTCGGTCATGTAAGTTACCTCTTTCTAACTTGTAGGGTTACGACTCTAGCCTATACCAAATGGCGTTGGATAGCGTGTCGAAAATTGTCGAGCAGGGGTTTGAGGGCGGGGTAAATCTTGCGTTGCGCTTTAGGGGTCCGTCTGATACTCAACCATCAGGCAAGCCCCCGTTTTGCAGTTTAAGGCGATGGCTATATATGTGACCACAATTGTGTATAATGAGGTCACCTTAAGGAGGTCGCCATGCTGACAGAAATGGAACCGGTTGGAGTCAGGCAGGCAAAGGCCCAGTTCAGCGCCCTTGCGCAGGAGGTTAACGAAAGCGGGCTTTCGCTCACGGTCATGCGCCACGGCAAGCCATGGGTTGTGATTTGCCCGGCGGATTTTGGCTTGCGCGAGAAGCAAAGGAAGCTCGAAGCGTTTAGGGCTCTCACTGCGTCCATCGAATCTTGCGAGGCCGACCCCGATTGGTCGCTTTTGGGTGACGACGCCGATCTCTTGGCGCAGGAGAGGGTTGAACGCTTTGGATAGGGTAGTGGTGGACACCAATATCATCCTGGATTACTTAAGCGCTTCTCGTCCCAATCACTTCGAGGCGGTCGACTTCTTCTCGGCAGTGTTGGATGAGGGCGATATCGTGCCCGTTGTGCTGGCAGGCTCGCTTAAAGACGTCTACTACATCATGTGCCGTGCCTATAAGAACCCTGCGTTGGTCAAACAACGGCTGGACGACTTTAGGGAGGTCGTGAGCGTATATGACCTCACGGGTGACGTTTTAGACGCGGCGTTTGCATGCGACGAGCCGGACCTTGAGGACGCGATCGTAAGGGCGTCTGCCGAGCTTATGGGAGCCAGAGCGATAATCACCCGTGACGCCAGTGCCTTTGGGAGCTCAAGTGTGCCCAGCATGAATGCACGCGAGTTCGTCTTCTCCCTTGAGTAAGGGGAGGCCACATGAGAGCGCAGTCTAGTGACGCACGAAAAACGGCCCGTCAGGAAAACCGACAGGCCGTGAACATTTGGTGGGCGTTATAAGATTTGAACTTATGACCTCTTCCGTGTCAGGGAAGCGCTCTCCCCCTGAGCTAAACGCCCGAAGCTATGTCGTCGCAAGCGACGTGCTGCTGGGGTTGCAGCAAGGGATACATTACCGTAAAGGGCCGCCCCATTGCAAGGACAATTTCTCACTTTTTCTGAGAAGAACCGCCCGCAGCCCTTGCGGCGGCCGCCGCCTTGCCCGCCGCGATCTTGGCCGCCACGTCGACGCTGGCCGTCGAGCCGCCAGAAACCACGTGCTTGGAGGCCTTCTTCGCGCCCGCGGCACTGGCACCGGAGCCCCCAGCGGCGCCCTTGGCCGCGCGCGGCTTGACCGTGACGCCCGCAACGGCCTTCTTGGACGCGCCGACGGGCTTCTCGCCGTTGATGAAGGCCTTGACGCGGCCCAGGTAGCGGGAGAAGCGGCTATGGATGCTCTCACCACTGGTCGAGCGAAGGCCCAGCAAGGGGGTCGCGGCCAGGGTGGGCAGGAAGTACTCGACCGAGCGCCACAGGACAAAGCCGGCCGCGATGTGGTCGCCAAACATGCCCGAGAAGAGGAAGGCGAAGCCCGTCTCGGCGCCGCCCGTGCCGCCAGGCAGGGGGATAGCCGAGGTCAGAAGCTCGAGCATCGAGCCCGAGGCCAGGCAGGTGACAAGATCGGCCGGCTCGCCGAAGGCGCGCAGGACAAAGTACGGCAGCGCGTAGAGGCAGCCCAGCTGCACCAGGGTGACCAGCATGGTGAGCGCCATGTCGCCGATGTTCTTGGCGGCGCCCTTGAAGCCGTTGGAGAACTCCATGACCTGCGTGTTGACCACGTGGTAAAGATGGTCGTACTTCTCGTCGCGCAGCCAGCCGTGGCGGTTGGCCAAGCGAAGCGCCCAGTTGCCCAGGCCCATGACCACCTTGGGGCACAGGCAAATGATGAGAATGGCGCCCACCATGGCGATCTTGCAGCCAAACAGGATGACGCCGATCAAGGTGACGTCGCCAAAGGTGTCGTAGAAGTACTGGGCGCGAAAGATCAGCATGAGCGCGGCAAAGATGCCCTCGGCGGCCTCGTAGATGACGAAGCGCGTGAACTGCAGGGCGCCCGCCCCTCCCACCGAGAGACCCGCGCGCGTCAGGCGGTAGATCTGCGCCGGCGCCGCGCCCGCGCCGTTGGGCGTGAGGTTCATGAAGAAGATGCCCGAGGCCTCGACGCTCATGAGGTCGCGCAGGCCCACCGGCGAGTTCTTGTCGGCGATGACCGACAAAACGTAGGCCGAGACGCCCAGGATGTAGTAGACGACGTAGCAGAGCATCGCGCCTACGATCCAGCGCTTGTCGACCATGGATAGCGAGTTGACAAAGTCGTCGAACTGGCCGGAAACCACCAGGTAGACAGCGTATGCGATGCCAACGGCGCCAAGGAAAATGATGCTTTTGCGCACCTGCCCCATGGACTGGGCGTCCGCCTCGCGGTCCTCGTCCGAGATCTTGCGCCGGCCGCTTACCTTGAGCGACACCTTGGCTTTTGGCTTCTTGGTCTCCAAAGACACGTGGTCCCCTTTGCTGCGTTTGCTGATTTAGCCATTCTACCCCAGGGGCGCGCGGGCTTATCGCGCCTACCGCTTACCCGTGATTCTGCGCGCCTGGCGCCTTCTGGATGATGCCGCCGCCCAGACACACGCAGCCGTCGTAGATCACCGCCGATTGCCCGGCGGCCACGCGGCGGCGCGGGGCGTCGAAGTCCACACGGGCGGACCGGCCGTCAGCGGCAGGCGTGACCCGCGCCGCGGTGAGCTCGCCGGTGTGGCGGGTGCGCACCAGGTAGCGGCCGGCGGGGGCCTGGCCGCCTACCCAGTAG
>CAVDXJ010000283.1:0-3024 GCA_963612765.1 Oscillospiraceae bacterium | reverse complement strand
ACGCGCCGCAGCGATTCGGCGCGCGACATGAACGAGATTGGCGGGTAACGTGGGCGCAGACGACCTCACGCACATAAACGAGCAGGGCCGGGCGCGCATGGTCGACGTCTCGGGCAAGGACCAGACCGAGCGCGTGGCCAGGGCCGCGGGCTTCGTGCACATGGCTCCCTCGACGGTCGAGCTGGTGCGCACCGGTGGCTGCAAGAAGGGCGACGTTTTGGCCGTGGCCCAGGTCGCGGGCATCATGGCGGCCAAGCGCTGCTGGGAGCTGGTACCCATGTGCCATCCCATTCAGCTTACGGGTGCTGACGTGCGGTTTGTTGTTGAGGAGGGTGGCGTGGCCATCGAGGCCGAGTGCCGCTGCTGCGGCAAGACCGGGGTCGAGATGGAGGCGCTTACGGCCGCCAGCGTGGCCGGCCTTACCATCTACGACATGCTTAAGGCCCACCAGCGCGACATGGCGATCGATGAGGTGCGGCTGCTCGAGAAGTCAGGCGGGAAGTCCGGGCATTTTGTTGCGGAGAAGGTCGCGGTCGAGGCCGCGGGCCCGGTGCCCGCGGGTTTCTCGGCTGATGCTGCGGCCGTCGGATCGGTCGTGGCGGTGAGCGTGAGCCATCAAAAGGGTACGCGCAAGACGCCGGTCGACTCGATCGAGCTGCAGGTGGGCCTGGGTATCGTGGGCGACGCGCACGCGGGTGCGTGGCATCGCCAAGTAAGTTTACTGCCGCAGGAGTCGCTCGAGGCCATGTTGGAGAAGATTCCGGGCCTGGCCCCCGGCGACTTTGCCGAGAACATCATGACGCGCGGGTTGGACCTCAAGGCCCTGCCCGTGGGCACGGTTTTGCGGTTGGGGGAGGCCGAGCTGGTCATCACGCAGATCGGTAAGACCTGCCACAACGATTGCGAGATCCGCCGCCTGGCGGGCGACTGCGTGATGCCGCGCGAGGGCGTCTTTTGCGTCGTGACGCGCGGCGGGCGTGTGCGCGCGGGCGACTGCGTGCGAGTGAGGGGATAAAAGATGAAACTTATCGACACCAAGGACGCCGTCGGGCACATCCTGTGCCACGACATGACCCAGATTATCCCCGGCAAGTCTAAGGGGCCTCGCTTCAAGAAGGGCCACGTTGTTGCCGAGGAAGACATTCCTGTCCTGCTCAGCATGGGTAAGGCCAGCTTGTACGTGTGGGAGCTGGGGCCGGGCATGGTGCACGAGAACGACGCCGCGCACCGGCTGGCAGCGCTGTGCCTGGGCCCCAATACGGTGGCCGCGGGCGAGCCGAGCGAGGGCAAGATCGGTATCAATGCGGCTTGCGACGGCGTTTTGCTGGTTAACTCTGCGCGGTTGCGGGCCGTCAACGCCACCGATGAGGTCATGGTCGCCACGCGCAAGGGCGGCTTTCGCGTGGCCGCCGGCGAGGCGCTGGCTGGCACCCGCGTGATTCCGCTGGTGGTGCGCGAGGAGGTTCTTCTCGCCGCCGAGGCCGCGGCGGCGGGAGAGAAGCTGCTGCAGGTAGCGCCCTTTGTGTTGCGCACGGCGGCCGTGATCGCCACGGGTTCCGAGGTTGCGCAGGGTTTGATCGAGGACGCCTTCACGCCGGTTATGGTCGATAAGCTTGCGGCCTACGGTATCGAGGTCACGGTTCGCGAGGCCCCCGGCGACAACCGAGAGGACATCGCCGCCGCTATCAACCGCGCCCGCGCGGCCGGGGTCGACCTGGTGGTCTGCACCGGCGGCATGAGCGTGGACCCCGACGACAACACCCCGGGCGCCATCAAGGTCGCGGGGGCGCGCATCGTCACGTACGGCAGCCCGGTGCTCCCCGGAGCGATGTTGCTGGTTGGCTACTTTGACCAGGGTGTCGATGGCGACGAGTTTGAGCGTCCGGCACCGGTTCTGGGCGTTCCCGGTTGCGCCATGTACAACAAGGCCACGGTGCTTGACCTGGTCTTGCCGCGCGTGGCGGCGGGCGTCGCGCTGGAGAAGGCCGACTTTGTCGAGCTGGGCGAGGGCGGGCTGTGCCTTGGGTGCAAGCCGTGTACCTTCCCGCACTGCCCCTTTGGGCGTTAGGAGGCTGGCGTGACCTGCGAGCACCATAACGAGCACGTGACCTTTGCCACTGCGGTCGTCACCGTGAGCGATCGCAGCTTCGCGGGGGAGCGCGAGGACGCCTCGGGCCCGGTTCTTTGCGACTTCCTGCGCGAGCACGGGTACGAGGTTGTTTCGTACAACGTTGTACCTGACGAGGCGGATTGCATTGCCGCAGAGCTCAAGCGCCAGGTGGCGGCGGGTATCGCGCTGGTTCTTACCACCGGCGGCACTGGTTTCTCGCCGCGCGATGTCACGCCCGAGGTCACGGCCGCCGTTTGCGAGCGCATGGCTCCCGGCATCCCCGAGGCCATGCGCGCGGCCTCGATGGCCATCACGCCGCGGGCCTGCCTGTCGCGCGAGGTCGCCGGAATCGCCGGGCGCACGCTGATCGTCAACCTCCCCGGCTCGCCCAAGGCCGCCGTCGAGAACATCCAGGCCGTCATCGACGCAATCGCCCACGGCCTCAAGGTCCTTCGCGGCGGCGTTACGGACTGTGCGCGATAAAAATAACGTTATTGGGAAGCCAATTTCGTTTAGTTGGGGGTTGACCGCCACTGCGTCAAATTCTGACCTGCGGTTTTGTTGAGCATGAGAGGCGACGGTCGGCTAAAACGCAGTTCGGATTCCCAATATCGAATTTTCTTTTTGGCGCGTCCCGCAAAACCGGCCAAACTAAGGGAAACGTAAGGTTGCGCGGCGGCCCCAGGGCGTGCGATGGGGCTAGAATCAAAGCCCGGGCGGGTCGATTGAGGGGAGAAGCGCGTGCGCAGGGTCTGTGTCATAGAAGACGACGCGGCGATTTGCCGCGGACTCTGTCAGCTGCTCGAGAGAAACGGCTACCAAACGACTACGCCTGCGGGTTTCGCCAATCTTGACCGGCAAATCGTTGAACTTGCCTGTGACCTGGTGCTTCTTGACCTCAACCTGCCTGGTGT
>CAVDXJ010000282.1:0-3026 GCA_963612765.1 Oscillospiraceae bacterium | reverse complement strand
TCCACACCAACACCGACGTCGATACGCTGCACTTTCGCCAGCTGGCAGACGACGCCATCGTCTTTAGCACGCAGCCCCTGGGCGGCCCGGCCGAGGTCGACCTGTGGAAGCCGGTGCCCAAGAACCGCCTGATCGCTTACCGCAACGGCCGCCTGGTGCGCACCTCGACCCCACACGGCTACGTCTTTTGCGAGGCTATCCTCGACCTGCGCCGCAAGTTTGGCGACGACTGGGTCAGCGTCCTTTCGTAAGGTCGGGGTCGCGACCGCGCGCGGCCGCCGCCGTTTGTCTGCTTCTGCATGCGCCTTGCCGTCCTGTTGCATTACAATTGCCCAAGTAAACCCCAGGCCGCGGGCGCCATGTGGCCGCAAACGTCAGGAAAAGCAGCATGGACATTCCTCTACAGGACAATGCCGATCGCGAGGAGCAATTGCTGATTTTTGACTGCCTGGCCCGCAACTTCAAGAACGTCTACATGGTCGACGTCGAGAAGGGCACGGCCAAGGTCCTCAAGATGCAGGACGAGTACTCGGATGGCCGTCTTGACGGCGTCATTGGCCAGGTCTTTCCTTACGAGGGGTTTCTCAACGCCTGGATCGAGGAGGCCGTCTACCCCGATGACCGCGAGAGCCTGGCCCTCTCGCTGAGCTCCGCCCACCTGCGCGAGGTCTTCTCTCGCCAGGACGAGTACGTGGGCAACTACCGCATGCTTGTGGACGGCAAGATTGTCTACTACCAGTTCTCCCTTAGCATGGCGGGCGACAAGCAGCACGTCGTGGCCGGCTTCCAAAACGTCGACGACATCGTCTTGCGCCACATGGGCGAGGAGAGAAGGCAGCGCGAGAAGGACGAGGCCCATCGCCGCGAGCTTGAGGAGCAGCTGGCCGTCTTCGACATCCTTTCTCGCAACTACCGCAACATCTACTTGGCAAACATCAACGACGAGACCGCCAAAATCCTAAAGATCGACGACGACTACGACTTCAAGGCCGTCGTCGACCTGCGCAACCAGGTCTTTCCGTACGAGAAGATCTTAGGCCTATGGACGAGCACCTACGTCCACCCCGAGGACCGCGAGCGCATTACTTTTCAGGTGAGCACCAAAAACATCCGCCGGGTTCTGGCCACCGGTCAGACCGAGTACGAGGGTACTTATCGCGCCCTGCACGGCGGCGTGATGCGCAACTGGCAGTTCTCCGTCATCAAGATGGACGATGCGGGAAACATCCTGGTGGGCTTCCAGGTCATCGACTCGATCATCGAGAAGCACCTGGCTCAAGAGCACGAGCGCCGCGAGCGCGAGGAGGCATATCAGCGCCGTCTGCTGGCGGCCAAGCAGGAGGCCGAGCGCGCCAACAGGGCAAAGACCGACTTCCTGCTTCGTATGAGCCATGACATCCGCACGCCGCTCAACGGCATCATGGGTATGCTCGACGTCGCCGAGCGCTGCCACGATGACCTGGACCGCCGCGACGACTGTCACCGCAAGGTGCGCGAGTCGGCCCAGGTGCTGCTTGAGCTGATCAACGAGGTCCTGGACATGAATAAGCTCGAGAGCGGCAAGGTCGTGCTCGAGCATGCGCCTTTTGACCTGGGCGAGCTGTCGCTTAGCGTCTTTAACGTCATTGCGCGCCAGGTCGAGTCGCGCGGCCTGCAGATCGTCGAGGTGGATTGCCACGTGCCGCACCGGCACCTGGTGGGAAGCCCCACGCACCTTAAGCGCATCATGACCAATATCTTGAGCAACGCGATCAAGTACAACGTTGAAGGCGGCAAGATTTACGTCACGTGCCGTGAGGTTTCCTGCGACGGCCGTGTGGCCCAGATCCAGTTCAAGTGCCGCGACACCGGCGTGGGTATGTCGCCCGAGTTCATGGACCGGCTGTTCGAGCCCTTTACGCAGGAGAGCGAGACCGCCCGCTCGGAGTACGGCGGCACGGGCCTGGGCATGTCGATCACCAAGAGCCTGGTGGACAAGATGGGCGGAACAATCACGGTCGAAAGCGAGAAGGGCTCTGGCTCGACCTTCGATGTCGTTGTGCCGTTTGAGCTGGACCCAAGCGAGCAGGTTGGCGAGAAGGACGCGGCGCCGGTCGACGGCGACGCGGCGGCCACGGGCGGCGTCGACGGCCTGACCATCCTTCTGGCCGAGGACAACTCGCTTAACCGCGAGATCGCCGAGTTCTTGCTGGCAGAGGGCGGTGCGCGCGTGATCACGGTGACCAACGGCCGCGAGGCCGTGGATGCCTTTGCGGCCACCGAGCCCTATGAGGTCGACGCGATATTGATGGACGTTATGATGCCGGTCATGAGCGGCCACGACGCCACGCGGGCGATTAGGCGGATGGACCGTCCCGACGCCGCGACGGTGCCCATCATCGCGATGACCGCCAGCGCCTTTGCCGAGGACCGCATTGCCGCCAAAGAGGCCGGCATGAACGAGCACCTGGCCAAGCCGCTTGAGACCCGGCTTGTCATCCAGGCGGTCTCGCGCTGCGTCGCGGCCGCCCGGGCCGCGCGCGAGTAGGGGGCCGCCGAGAGGGGCGCCGTTGTCGTCAAGCTGCAAGGCGAGGGCCTGCCGGTTTCTAGCGGCGAGGACGAAGCTACGGACGAGGCCTTTGTTTCTCGGCGTCGCCTGCAGTAATTAGGACTTGTCGGAAAAATGACCGCTGTGATCTTTAGCTTTGGGGACTTGTCGGAAGCTGTGAGCTCGTATAGCTTTCCGACAAGTCCCCATTTTGCTAGGGATTGTTCCGACAAGCCATAGAACGTAAAGAAACGCTTCCGACAAGCCGCAAAACGTAAAGGCAGGTTTCCGACAAGCCGCAAAACGTAAAGCGCACGACGTCGGCTTTGCCGTTGGCGAGAAAATCGGGCGGCTCGCGGAAATATCCCTTTACATTTGAAACGCTTCAATCCATACTACGATGCAAGGGAATTGAAACGCTTCAATCCCATTTGTACCGCACTACGCACCACACCCTGCATCACCACAAGACCAGGAGGCCAAAATGCTCGTCGACACC
>CAVDXJ010000281.1:0-3027 GCA_963612765.1 Oscillospiraceae bacterium | reverse complement strand
GTCCGCCGGATGCCCCATCATAGGTTCACGCGCAAGAACATTCGTTTGGAAGGAGACTGGCAGGTGGAGCCGGGCCGCTACATAGCGATCGACCTCAAGACGTTCTACGCCTCGGTCGAGTGCGCAGACCGCGGGCTAGACCCGTTTACCACCAACCTCATCGTGGCAGACCCCTCGCGCGGAGAAGGCACCATCTGCCTGGCCATCACGCCCGCCATGAAGGCGCTGGGCATCCGCAACCGCTGCCGCGTGCACGAGATTCCCAGGGGAGTCAAGTACCTGGAAGTCCGTCCGCGCATGAGGCGCTATATGGAGGTCTCGGCCCAGATCGTGGCCATCTATCTCAAGCGCTTCTCGGCAGAAGACGTCTACGTGTACTCGGTGGACGAGTGCCTTATAGACGCAGGGCCCTACCTCAAGCTCTACGGCAAAACGGCGCGCCAGCTTGCACAGGAGCTCATGGGCGATGTGTGGGAGCAAAAGCACATCAAGGCCACGGCGGGCGTGGGCACCAATCTGTTCCTGGCCAAGGTGGGTATGGATATCCTGGCCAAGCACTCGCCCGATTGCATCGCCGAGCTTGACCAAGAGGCCTTCTTCCGCCGTATCTGGCACCACCGCCCCATCACCGACGTCTGGGGCATAGGCCCCGGCACGGCCCGCTCTCTTGAGCGGATGGGTGCTCTGGACCTGGTGGGCGTGACCCGCCTTGACCCGCAGCGGCTGCGCAACAAGTTTGGCGTCAACGCCGAGAGGCTCATCGACCACGCCTACGGGCGCGACCCGCTAACCATGACAGACATTAAGTCATACACGCCCAAGTCGCACTCAATGACCCAGGGGCAGGTCCTTATGCGAGACTACCGCCCGCACGAGGCCCTGGTCGTGCTCAAAGAGATGATCGAGGTGATCTGCCTGTCGCTTGTCGAGAAAGGCCATGCGTGCTCGGGTGTGTCTCTCTACTGCCGCTACTCATGGGACGACCTGGCGGGGCCGGGCGGTTTCTCGGCGTCGCAGAAGCTGGCGATGCCCACGGACTCCAGGGCAACCCTGCAAGAGGCGATTTTGCGCCTATGGGAGCAAAACATAGAAGGCGAGCGGTTGGTGCGCGGCCTCAACATCGGGCTTTTTGGCCTGACGCGGGGCGAGTGCGCCCAGCTGTCGCTCTTCGACGACGTGCGGGCCAAGCAAGCGGAGCGAAGCCTCTCGCAAGCCGAGGTCCAGATAAAAAGCAAGTACGGCGCCGCCGCCATCATGCGCGGCTGCAGCCTTATGCCGTGCGCCACAGGGCAGGCGCGCGCCAACCAGGTAGGAGGACACCATTCATGAGGGGAACCATCGCAAACAGGGCGGCCCAGTGGGCGCCGTTCGCCGCGCTCGACGGCTACCAAGAACTTGTTGACCAGGCCGTGGCCACACCCGAGCCGCGCCGGGTCTTTTCCGAGGAAGAGGGCGAGCGGCTCTCGGCCGAGCTTGCGGTGCTCGAGCGCGGCGACAAGGTCTTGATAGAGCGCTACGACACCGGGCGCTACGTGACGGAGCCGGGGGTGGTGCGCGAGGTCGACGTCGTGTCGCGCTGCCTGAGGCTCGAGGGGCGCTCCATCGCCTTTGGCAACCTCTGGCACGTCGAGCTGGACCTGTCGTGAGCCCGGCGAGCCTGGCCGGCACCAACGGCATTCCCCTACCCGACCAACGTACCTACCTGCGCGTTATTGCCGAGACAGACGAGGAAGGCTACATGCGGCCCACGCAGATCGTATGGCCGGACGGTAGGCGCTTCGATGTAGCGTCGACCACGTTGGTGCGCACCCTGGGGCGCTGGGAGCGGGGTACCTTGACCTTGGCCTACGAACTCGCCTTCAAAAGAAAGAACGGCCAGGAGACGAGAAGAAACGTCTGGTGGGAGCGTGGGAGGTGGTTCTGCAAGAGAGGGTGACGAGACGCCACGGAAAAGCGGCGGACCCGGCGGTCCGGCGACCACGCAGACTGACGCTACCCTACTTCGTGGCGCTTAGCTTGGCGATGTAGCCCTGCAGGACCTCGGCGTTGCTCGCGTTGTCGACGATGACCAAAACGGTGTCGTTGCCGGCAACCGATCCCAAGGTATGCGCAAGGCTCGCGTCGTCGATGGCCGCTGCCACACCCGATGCCGTGCCCGGCTGGCTGCGCACGACCACGAGGTTCTCGGCGCGCGCGACGCCCACCACAAACTCAGAGAGCATGCGCTGCAGATGCAGGTCCTCGGCCAGGACATAGATTCCCTCGGGGAGCTTGCGCAGGCCCATGTCGGCGATGTCGCGCGAAACCGTGGCCTGGGTGCAGTTGAAGCCCATCTCCTTGAGCTCCAGCACAAGGTCGCGCTGGGTCTTGATCGACTTGGCGCGAACACAGTCGCGTATGGCCTCTTGCCTGGTGTTTCTCCGCTTCATGGGCCTCTCCTCTCTGATGTCGCGAACCTGGGCACGGCAGGTGGCCGCCCGTTTGGGCCAGCCCTCTTCGCACTTCTCGCATTATACAGTGAGAAGTAAAGAATATGCAGTTTTGTCGGGACATCACGTTCGCGGAATAGTGGCGTTTGACCGCGAGGGGGCAGTGGTTTGTGCCGTATCATTTGAGCATCTGAATGTATCGACTCCATCCGGAGGCTGACATGTCCTACAAGACGCCAGACGCAAACTCCCGCCACCGCTCCGTGGTCGAGGGCGGGTCTCCCAACAGCCGCAACATGGGCGGCCGCCAGCGCATCTCGACCAACCGCGGCGCCTACCACGGCCCCCAGGGCCTGCAGTCGCGCTCGGTGGGCCGCGCACGTGGCCGCGGCGGGCGCAAGGTCATGAACTCCCTGGGCAGCTCGGGCCAGGGCTATCCCCTGCGCTCGCGCAACATCAACTTCCAGGGACGTCGTGGCGGCTTTAGCCCCAACCGCCAGACCATCATTTTGGCGGCGCTCGCCGTCCTTCTCCTCATCATCTTGGTCGTGGGCATCTCGAGCTGCGTTCGCGGCTGCTCAAGCGACCAGTCTTCCAA
>CAVDXJ010000280.1:0-3051 GCA_963612765.1 Oscillospiraceae bacterium | reverse complement strand
AAGAAGGCCGCCGACCGCTACAACTTCATGGCCTGCAACATCTTCAACTACGAGTCTCAGATGGGCGCCGCCGTGGCCTGGGCCCTGGCCCCCGTGCTTCGCAAGGTCTACGCAGATGACGAAGAGTACAAGGCCGCCCTCAACAACCACTTCAACTACTTCAACGCCACTACCTGCATGGCTTCGATGATCCTGGGCGCCACCACCGCCACCGAGGAGCGCGACGGAATCGCTGCCAAGGAGGCCGTCCAGTCCCTCAAGACCTCCCTTATGGGCCCCTTCTCGGGCGTGGGCGACACGATCGTCTGGGTCCTTTGGCCCACGATCATGGGCTCGATCGCCGGCTACATGGCTCAGCAGGGAAACCCCCTGGGCGCCATCGTGTGGTTCATCTGCAACGTGGCCTTCTGGTTTGTTAAGCGCAAGCTCTTTGAGGTGGGCTACACCTCGGGCACCAAGCTGGTGACCGAGCTTGGCGAGAAGCTCTCGGTCTTCACCGAGGCGGCCTCGATCATGGGCCTGTCGGTTGTGGGCGCGCTGATCGCCACCTCGGTCAAGGTCTCGACGGCCGTCCAGTTCCAGGTGGGCGAGGTCGCGCTCAACCTGCAGACCGACGTCATCGACAAGATCATGCCGTCCTTGCTGCCTGTTCTTCTCACCGTCCTGGTGTACAAGCTGCTGGGCAACAAGAAGTGGACCCCCACCAAGCTCATCCTGTTGATCATCGCCATCTCGCTGGTCTGCTCGTTCTTTGGCATCCTGGCCGTCTAACCTGGCCTTCGTTTGACTTCGCAGCGACGCGGGCCCCGGGCGGCTGCCCGGTCCGGCGCTCGCCTGGGCTCGGCACCCGTCCGGCCCCGCGCCGCCGCCCTTCTCGCCTGTAAACCCCCTCTTTCTTGGAGAGCCCGCAATGAAGAGAACCCTTATCCTGGCATCCCACCACACTATGGCCGCCGGCCTCAAAGACACGCTGGACTTTGTCTCGGGCGGTGCGGCCGAGTGCGTGGCCCTGTCTGCCTACATGGACAACGAGCCGTGCGACGCGGCCGTCGACAAGGTCATGGCCGAGCTGGACGCAGACACCGAGGCCATCGTCTTGACCGATCTCAACGCCGGCAGCGTCAACCAGCAGTTCTTCCGCTATGTTGGCCGTCCCCACACCCACGTGGTGAGCGGCATGAACCTGCCCCTGGCCCTGGTCTTTGCCCTTGAACCTGCCGACGACTACCTCACGCCCGAGCGCGTGCGCGAGATCGTGGCCGACGCCCAAAGCGAGATCAAGTACGCCAACGACCTGGCCGCGGAGGTGGACGATGACGACGAGTAACCCCGAGTGGTGGAAGTCCGCCGTCGTCTACCAGGTCTATCCCAAGAGCTTCTGCGACTCCGACGGCGACGGCGTTGGCGACCTCAACGGCATCCGCTCCAAGCTGGACTACCTGGCTGGCCTGGGCGTCGACGTCATTTGGCTGAACCCTATCTTCGCGTCTCCGCAGGTGGACAACGGCTACGACATCGCCGACTACCGCGCCGTCGAGCCTACGCTGGGCACGATGGACGACTTTGACGCGCTTCTCGTCGAGGCACACGAGAAGGGCCTCAAGATCATCCTTGACCTGGTGGTCAACCACACCTCTGACCAGCACCGTTGGTTCCAGGAGGCCTGCAAGAGCCGCACCAACCCGTACCACGACTACTACATCTGGCGAGACGAGATTCCTAACAACTGGGGCTCGAGCTTTGGCGGTCCCGCGTGGAAGTACGTGGAGAGCGTCGACCAGTACTACCTGCACTGCTTTGCAGAGGGTCAGTGCGACCTTAACTGGGACAACCCGGCCGTGCGCCAGGACGTTTACAACGAGATGCGCTTTTGGCTGGACAAGGGCATCGACGGCTTCCGCATGGACGTCATCACCTTGATTTCCAAGGACCCGGCGCTGCCCGACGGTCCCGTGATCCAAAACAAGGCCTACGGCAGCTACTATGCCGGCTGCGCCACCGGCCCGCACGTGCACGAGTACCTGCAGGAGATGAACCGCGAGGTGCTGTCCAAGTACCCGGGCATCATGACCGTGGGCGAGGCGCCCCACACCTCGGCCGACCAGGCCATGGATTACGTGGGCGCGGGTCGCGGCGAGCTGGACATGGTCTTCCACTTTGACCACATGCACCTGGACTATGACGAGAACGGCAAGTACGCGACTACCCGTGTTTACCTGCCCGATCTCAAGCGTGTGATGGGGGAGTGGCAGGACAAGATGGCCGCTTGCGGCGGCTGGAACAGCCTTTACTGGTCCAACCACGACCAGGCCCGCGCGGTCACCCGCTTTGGCAACGACAGCGAGCAGTGGCGCGAGAAGTCCGCGAAGATGCTGGGCGTCTGCCTGCACTTTATGCAGGGTACCCCCTACATTTACGAGGGCGAAGAGATTGGCATGACCAATGCCAACTTCGCGTCCATCGAACAGTATCGCGACGTCGAGGCGCTGGACACCTTCCGCGACTTCACCGAGCGCAAGGGTTTCTCGGCAGCCGACACGCTTGAGCTGCTGCGCCTGAAGTCGCGCGACAACTCGCGCACGCCCATGCAGTGGGATGCGAGCCCCGCGGCCGGGTTCTCGACGGCCGAGCCGTGGATCGAGGCCAACCCTAACTGCGCCTACATCAACGTCAAGGCCGCAAAGGCCGATCCCGAGTCGGTCTACTACTTCTACCAGCGGCTCATTGAGATTCGTCATGAGCGTGCCTCGGTGACTGACGGTGCGTATGTCGACCTGGCTCCCGCAGACGAGAAGGTCTACGCCTACCTGCGCCGCGCCGACGACGAGACGCTGGTGGTTCTCTGCAACTTCACCGACGCCGACGCGCAGTTCACCCTGCCAGGCGACGTGACCTGGGACACCAGCGAGTTGGTACTTTCTAACGAACCCGTCGCCGCGGCCGAGCTGAGCCGCACTGTCGACCTGCCGCCCTACGCCGCCATGGTCTACGCGATTCACTAGCCGTGCTTCTTGGCGACTCAAGACAGAACTCGGCCCCGCCCGGCACTTG
>CAVDXJ010000279.1:0-3055 GCA_963612765.1 Oscillospiraceae bacterium | reverse complement strand
CGGCGTGCTGGACGTCATGCGCGATTTGGCCGAGAACTCGGGCATGATCATGATCGTCGTCACGCACGAGATGGGCTTCGCCCGCGACGTGGCCGACCGCGTCGTCTTTATGGAGGACGGCGTCATCGTCGAGCAGGGCATCCCGGCAGACGTCTTCGATCACCCCAAGAACCCGCGCACGGCCGAGTTCCTGGGCTCGATCGACTAGGGGAGAGACCCGCTGAATTTAGCGAGAAGGGCGCGGCACCGCAGCGGGTGTCGCGCCCTTCTCGGTTGATAACACTGTTTTGCTTTTTTAAAACTGACAGAAATTAAGCGCAGGTCATATGGTAATCTTCTTGCAAATATTTGTCTAAATTCAGGGGGCACAAGGGTGCATCACAAAAACATCCTGCTCATATCGGCAACCACGCGCCTGCACGACCGCATGCGCGAGCTCTCTCACTCCATCGATGTCTCCATCGCTCTGGCCAACGAGGCAACTTTCTCTCAGGCGGCCTCCTCGGGCCACGAGTTCGACCTCATCATCTTCGACGGCGAGGGCATGAGCCAGGAGACCCACAATGCGGTCGACGCCTACGTGGCCGAGAACGGCTTCATCCCCATGCTGTTTGTCCAGGACGCGGACAAACTCTCTTCTCTGCACATGCCCATGCAGGGCAAGAACGACTTCATCATCTCGACCGCCAGCGCGGCCGAGCTCGAGATGCGCGCGACTCTGCTTTTGTGGCCCGGCGAGGAGAGCGCCCCGGCAGACATCGTCACCGTGGACAACATGACCATCAACCTGGCCACCTACCAGGTCTACATCGATGACAAACCCGTCGACCTCACGCTTATGGAGTACTCGCTGCTAAGCTTCTTGGCCACGCACCCCTCGCGCGCCTACTCGCGCGAGACCCTGCTGCACCGCGTGTGGGGCTTCGAGTACTGCGGCGGCACCCGCACCGTCGACGTCCACATCCGTCGTGTGCGCTCTAAGGTGGGACCGCAGGTGGCAAGCCACGTGGTCACCATCCGCGGCGTAGGCTACCTCTTCCGCGTGTAAGGATTTGAACTTTTGTCCCCGGCGATTTTCTCGCCGGGGTTTTCTTTTAATAGCCCTCACCTGGTCTTTAAGCTTTTCTCTATGTGCTTTTCAGTAAGGCAAAAGCCTAGTGCCAGACTTGTGTCACCCGCCCGGCGCCGGCAAGAGCGGCGGCGGTTGGGGTACAGTCAACAACGTTAAGACAACACGCCTTCGTGCCCCAAGATAGTCCAAGGGAGAAGATCATGGACGAGAACAACTACACCCCGCAGCCTCCTTACGGCGACGACCAGCCCACGGCCGAGCAGCCCACGGTGCGCAACGTCGGCTTTGTGCCTCCCATCCCGGGGCAGGAGCCGGGCCTTACCCCGTCTAACCCCGAGCCCGAAAAGCCCAAGCACTCCAACAAGGGCGTCAAGGCCGTCGCGGCAGGTCTTCTCGGCGGCATCGTGGGCGCGGGCCTTTTGGTGGGCGTGCTGTACGGCACGGGTGTCATCGGCAAGTCCACGACGGCCCTCTCAACCGGCACCTCCCAAAACATCACGATCAACACTGACAACACGTCGACCTCCACGGCCACGGCGGTCGCGGCCAAGGCGCTGCCGTCCGTCGTCACGGTCAACGTCACGTCCTCGGGTTCCTCGGGCCTGGGCTCGGGCGTCGTGTTTGACACCAACGGCAACATCATCACCAACTACCACGTGATCGAGGACGCCGACTCCATCACCGTCACTATGAACAACAAGAGCTACGACGCCACGTTGGTGGGCAGCGACTCGTCCAGCGATCTGGCCGTCATTCACGTCGACCTCAACGGCGACTCTGTGACCCCCATCGAGATCGGCGACTCTTCGTCTGTGCAGGTGGGCGACTGGGTCATGACCGTGGGCAGCCCCTTTGGCCTTGACCAGTCCGTCTCGCAGGGCATCGTGAGCGCGCTTACGCGCAACACGCTGTCCACCAGCACTTCCGGCAACACCCTCTACACCAACCTCATCCAGGTCGACGCGGCGATCAACCCCGGCAACTCGGGCGGCGCCCTGGTGGACGACGAGGGCAAGCTCATTGGCATCTGCACCCTGTATTCCTCTGACACCGAGAGCTTCGCGGGCATCGGCTTTGCCATCCCCGGCAACTACGCCGTCTCGGTGGCCAACAAGATCATTGCCGGCGAGACCGTCACGCACGCCCACATCGGCCTGTCCATGCAGACGGTCAACGCCCAGAACGCCAAGGCCAACAAGCTATCTGTGACCCAGGGCGCCTACGTGGCCGAGGTCACCGAGAACGGCCCGGCCGCCGAGGCGGGCATCAAGCAGGGCGACATCATCACCGGCATCAACGGCACGCAGATCACCTCGGCCGACGGCGTCATCCTGGCCGTGCGCTCGCACGAGATCGGCGAGACGATCCAGGTCACCGTCATGCGCGGCAGCGAGGAGAAGACCTTCTCGGTGACCCTTGACTCCGACGAGGAGCTGCAGAAGCAGCAGACGACCACCAACGACATCAACAGCTACAAGAACAACACCAATACCAACACGGATACCAACAGCAACTCCGACAGCTGGACCGAGCTCTTCCAGCAGTGGCTGCAGCAGCAGAACAACAGCCAGAACAACGGGTACGGCGGGAATGGCCGCGAGTACGGGTACGGGAACTAGCGGGTTATCCGCTTCGCGACTCATGAGGTTTCTGGGTTTGTCCTCGGCTCAGCGCTCGCTGCGCTCGCTCGCTGACGCGATTCGCCGCTGACAAACCCAGAAACCTCTACTAACAAGAAAGGCGGCCTGCGGGGTTCCGGTCCCGGGGGTCGCCTTTCTTGGGTTCTGGCGATTGGTTCTTTACAGTGGAAATAGGGGTTCGGAGGTTAACCCAAAGGGAAGGGTGGTGGCTACTTGGGAGGTCGGATTTTAAAATAGAACGGTTCATTTAGAGATGCTGCAAAAGGGGAGGAATGCGGGTGAATATACAGATCTTTGGGACCAAGAAGAGTTTCGATACCAAGAAGGCGCAGAGGTGGTTCAA
>CAVDXJ010000278.1:0-3061 GCA_963612765.1 Oscillospiraceae bacterium | reverse complement strand
GTTGGACACCGTGCTTGCCGAGTTCAGCGAGCGCAACCTGCTTTAGGTCTTCTCGCTTTCAAAATTGGGACTTGTCGGAAATTTAGGGGCTCCCATCTTTACGATCTGGGACTTGTCGGAAATCGATGACCCTCAATCTTTAAAACTTGGGACTTGTCGGAACAAAATCCTTCCGACAAGTCCTCATTCATAAAGAAATGCTGAGAAATGCTTCCGACAAGCCTCCATTTATAAAACGGCGGCGAGAAATTCTTCCGACAAGTCCCAAATCCTAAAGGGAGCGCCGCAGTGCGCGCCCTTGTCTGTACCGCTCCACGGAGCCAATCGCGCCGTTGGCCCTTGCGGCCTGTTCTGCGGCTTGTTTGACGTTAAGATATGTGCTTGTCCGTATACGCCGGGCCTCGCGTCCGCGTTGCTAACAAGGGGGAAAGCAAGTGAGCGATTTTGTTAAGGCAGACAACGTCTATGTAAACCAGCACGCAACCGCGCGCGAGGAGGTCTTGCGCCAGATCGCAGACCACGCCGCCGAGCTTGGCGTGACCGATGACGCCGATGCCGTCTACCAGGCCTTCCTTGCCCGTGAGGACATGGGCGAGACGGGCATGACCGATGGCTTTGCCGTGCCGCACGCAAAGAGCGGCGCCATCAAGCACGCCGCCGTCATTGTCTACAAGAACGACTCCGCCCTTGAGTGGCCGTCCTTCGACAAAAACCCCGTCGACATCTCGCTGGCCCTGCTCGTCCCCGACGGAGAGGCCGGCACCACCCACATCAAGCTGCTCTCTAAGACCGCCGTCTTACTCATGAACGACGAGTTCAAGTCCTTCATGCGCGAGAGCAACGATGCCCAGGCCATCGCTGACCGCATCAACGAGGGTATCTCCGAGGACTAACCTCGCGCGCCCTGCTAAACTAAGAACCAACCGGCCCCGCAGACATCCGCGCTGCGGGGCCTTCTCGCAAATAAAGGAGTGCTCAATGACCACGTTCAAGCAAAAGTCCGACGTCCGTCTCGCTGTGTTTTTGGCCACCGGCTTCGAGGAGATCGAGGCCATCTCGGTGGTCGACGTCGCCTTTAGGGCGGGCATGCTGTGCGACATGGTTTCCGTCACCGATGAGCGCCAGGTGACCTCGTCCAGAAACGTGACCGTGGTGACCGACAAGTGCATCACCGACGACGACTTTGACTTTGATGCCTACGACATGCTGGTTTTGCCCGGCGGCATCCCCGGCATGCCCAACCTCGAGGCCTGTCAGCCCCTGTGCGACGCCCTGGTTGATTTCAACGCCCGCGGCAAAGGCGTGGCGGCAATCTGCGCCAGCCCCTCTATCCTGGCCAAGCTGGGCATCCTTGACGGCCGCGCGGCCACGGGCAACCCGCACTTCCAGGATGTCCTGGCCCAAAACGGCGCCACCGTCCTGGCCAACACCCGTACCGTCACCGACGGCAACGTGATCACCAGCCAGGGTATGGCCACTGCCTGCGACTTTGGCCTGGCCATCGTCGAGCACTTCCTGGGCCAGGTCGCGGCCGACAAGGTCAAGGAGGGCATCGTCCTTCTCGACTAGGGAAGTGGCGGCGAGAAGATCGCGGCGCCCCGCGACCCCGCGTTTGCATAGAGTGTGTCAAGCCGGTGTCTAAACCTGCTCGTAGGTTGACACGTTATGCGCAAAAGCTTATCTTCACCGTATAAATCCGCTATTGAGATGCATAAAACAACTGGTTTATGCAATAAAACAGGGAGTTTCACACGATGTCTTGTATAAAGGTCTGTGTCGTCGGCGCCACCGGATATGCCGGAATCGAGGTCTGCCGCCTGGTCATTGGCCACCCGGATATGCAGCTGGTCATGGTCACCGACCGTAAAGAGGCGGGCACGCGCCTGGACTCCCTCTATCCCAACCTCGCCGGCACCTGCGACCTGGAGCTTGTCTATCCCGATGCGGCGGAAATCGCCAAGGTCGCAGACGTGGCCTTCCTGGCCGTGCCGCACACCGCGTCCCTGGCTATCACCCCGGCCCTGCTCGAGGCCGGCGTGAGCGTCCTTGACCTCTCGGCCGACTACCGCCTGCACGACGCCGACGTCTATGCTCAGTGGTACAACACGCCCCACACCAGCCCCGAGCTTCTCTCCCAGACCGTCTATGGCCTGCCCGAGCTCAATCGCGCGGGCATCCAGGCTTTGGCTGAGAAGCGCGCTGCCGGCCAGGCCGTCCTGGTCGCTGTCCCCGGTTGCTACCCCACGGCGACGGCGCTTGCCGCAAGCCCGGCCCTGGCCGCCGGCATCGCTACCGGTGACCTGGTGATCTCTGACGCCATCTCTGGCGTCTCGGGCGCGGGGCGCGGCTGCAACGCCCGCACCCACTACTGTCACGCCAACGAGTCCGTTGAGGCCTACGGCGTGGCTAAGCACCGCCACACGCCCGAGATCGAGCAGACCTTGACCGAGGTCGCCGGCCGCGGCATGAACGTGGTCTTCACCCCGCACCTTGCTCCCTTGACCCGCGGTCTTCTCGCCACTGTCTACCTTGAGGCGGCAGAAGGCGTCACAGCCGAGCAGGTCCAGGAGGTCTACGAGAAGGCCTATGCCAACGAGGCCCTGGTCACGACCCTGGCCGCCGGCTCCATGCCCGCAACGGCATCTGTCTTTGGAACCGCCCGCGCCCAGGTGGGTGTGGCCCTGGACGCGCGACGACGTAGGACGATCATCGCTTCCTGCGCCATCGACAACCTGGGCAAGGGCGCGGCCGCACAGGCCATGCAGTGCGCCAACATCATCCTTGGTTTGCCCGAGACGCAAGGTATCGCCAACCCGGCGCCCTTGGTCTAGGTTCGCGCAGGACTGACACCCGTAGCTGCAGTTATATGGCAGGCTCCCTGTCATGTCCCAAACTTAAGGATCTTCATCATGAATAACGAATTCGCGCCTTTGGCCGTTCCTGTTCCCAACGACACGCCCGAGGCTTTTGGTTTCACTGCCTGCGAGGGAGGCGTCTGCGCCGCCACCGGCATCAAGGCCGCGGGCGTCCACGCCGGCTTTAGGAAGGACCCCAACCGCCT
>CAVDXJ010000277.1:0-3062 GCA_963612765.1 Oscillospiraceae bacterium | reverse complement strand
CGCCGAGGTCAAGCCCTCTGCCCGTGGCGAGCTTGAGATCACCACGCTCAACCAGATGTACCTTGAGGAGGAGCGCCTCTCGGTCGTGACGCTGGGCCGCGGTTACGCGTGGCTGGACACCGGCACTATGGAGAGCCTCCATGAGGCCGCCGAGTTTGTCCGCGCGGTCGAGCACAGCCAGGACCTGCCCGTCTCGGTGCCCGAGGAGATCGCTTGGGAGAACGGCTGGATCGACTCCGAGCAGCTCCTGGCCGCCGCCGAAGCCTACGGCAAGTCGGTCTACGGCCAGCACCTCAAGAAGGTCGCCGCCGGCGAGATCGTCGAGAGCCCGCGCGAGTATTAGGGGCCGCAACCGCTATTTACCGAGAATAGCCGGCTGCCTTTATGGGTGGTCGGCTATTCTTCTATCAGGAGTTTATGGGCTGCTGCTATACGAAGAAGGAGGACGTGCAAATGGAATATGAGATTCGGCTGTTTGACACTCCTTTGCTGCGCTTTGATGCCGACCCGCAGTCGGTCGATGGGGCCGTTGAGGTTGTTTGGGTCGACGGTGATCGTCAAGGCCTTCTCCCCATTGGCATGGACGCGACTGGCGAGGGCGTCTCTTCATGGATTCGGCACCGCGCCATCCCTAAGAACCGTGCGTTTGTGTCCACGTTTTTGGCCAAAAGCGGTTTGAGCGTCAACAGGCCGTTGGGCATCATTGCGGTTTGCAAGGGTCTTTCGCTCAATGATTGCTACTGGGTTGTCCCGTCTGGCTCTGCGGACACGTTTGGCAAGGTCAACCTGTATGAGAATCCCATGAGCCGTCTGCTGGCCGAGATCGCGTTCACAGGATACGGTAGCAGCGTGCGAGCGAGCTTTGGGTCTTCTCCTGAGTTCACGACCAATGGAATGCTGCCCAAGTGCTGGCGAAGGATTAATAAGAAGATTTATCTTTACAAGGGTGGGACCTCCGGCTTTGCCAACACCGGCTTCGAGCCCTATTCCGAGTACTACGCGGCCGATGTGGCCGACGCGATCGGTATCAGCCATGTCGATTACCAGCTGCACATTTGGAAGGGCACCCTTTGCTCGTCCTGCGAGCTTTTCTCGAGCAAGGAGCGCTCGTTTGTCTCGGCGGCAAATCTGGTCAAAACTGGCGGTTTCCCCGCTGTCGTCGAGTTCTACAAGGCGCTTGATGAGCCTTACCAGCAGGCGTTTAGCGACATGGTCGCCTTCGATGCGCTTATCGGCAACACCGATCGCCACATGAACAACTACGGCTTTATGGTCGATAGCGAGACGAACCAAATCGTTGCGCCCGCGCCGCTTTTCGACCACGGTAATTCCCTGTTCCACCAGGCCTTTGGCGATGACTGGTCGTCTCTTGAGGCCCTTGAGGCGTATGCTGCGGCACAGCGTCCCTGTATGTATGCCGATTTCTTCGAGACGGCCAAGCAGGTCATGACGCACGAGACGCGTTCCAAGGTGAGAAGGGCGCTGAACTTCTCGTTTACGCGCAAACCCATCAAGGGATTTCCTGCACAGCGCTTGAAGCTGCTTGAAGAGATGATTCGCGTGCGAGCGGCCAAGCTGCTGGAGTATCCGTTGGCCTGTGGATGTATCGTGCTAGGGCGGCGGATGCCGTAAACTACATAAGATTGTGTCTTTGTCGATAGAGCAAAGGAAACAAAATGACAGAGGTTTTTGAGCCTAAGAACATCATCGTGACCGGCGGCTGCGGCTTCATCGGGTCCAACTTCGTGCACTACGTGGTGAACAACCACCCCGAGGTGCACGTGACCGTGCTGGACAAGCTGACCTACGCCGGCAACCGCGAGAACATCGCGGGGCTTCCCGCCGACCGCGTGGAGCTCGTGGTGGGCGACATCTGCGACGCCGAGCTGCTGGAGAAGATCGTGCCCGGCCACGACGCCATCGTGCACTACGCGGCCGAGAGCCACAACGACAACTCCATCGCCGACCCCGAGCCGTTCCTGCACACCAACGTCGAGGGCACCTTCCGCCTGCTGGAGGCCACCCGCAAGTTCGGCGTGCGCTACCACCACGTGAGCACCGACGAGGTCTACGGCGACCTGGCCATCGACGACCCGGCCAAGTTCACCGAGTCCACCCCGTACAAGCCGAGGAGCCCCTACAGCTCCACCAAGGCGGCCAGCGACATGCTGGTGCGCGCCTGGACGCGCACCTACGGCCTGCGCACCACCATCTCCAACTGCTCCAACAACTACGGCCCCTACCAGCACGTGGAGAAGTTCATCCCGCGCCAGATCACGAACATCGTGGACGGCGAGCGCCCCAAGCTCTACGGCGCCGGCGAGAACGTGCGCGACTGGATCCACACCGAGGACCACAGCTCGGCCGTCTGGACCATCCTCACGAAGGGCCGCATGGGCGAGACCTACCTCATCGGCGCGGACGGGGAGAAGAACAACATCACCGTGCTGCGCATGATCCTAGAGGCCATGGGCAAGGACGCCGACGACTTCGACTGGGTCAAGGACCGCCCCGGCCACGACCGCCGCTACGCCATCGACTCCACCAAGCTGCAGACCGAGCTGGGCTGGAAGCCGGCCCACACCGACTTCGCCGAGGGATTGCGCGCCACCATCGACTGGTACGTGGCCAACGAGGCCTGGTGGCGCCCGGCCAAGGCCGCGACCGAGGCCCGCTACAGGGCCCAGGGCCAGTAGGGGGGCGCGGAGAAATGACTGATATCAAGTTCGAGAAGGAACTTTCCGTCATCGAGACCGGCATCGAGGGCCTGAAGGTCCTGGACCTGGCCGTGCACGGCGATAGCCGCGGCTGGTTCAAGGAGAACTTCCAGCGCGCCAAGATGGTCGAGCTGGGCATCCCCGACCTGAAGGTCGTCCAGAACAACGTGAGCTTCAACGCCGAGCGCGGCGTCACCCGCGGCGTCCACGCCGAGCCCTGGGACAAGTTCGTCAGCGTGGCCGCCGGCAGCGTCTTCGGCGCCTGGGTGGACCTGCGCGAGGGCAGCGCCACCTACGGCAAGGTGTACACCTGCGTGCTGGATGCTAGCAAGGCCATCTACGTCC
>CAVDXJ010000276.1:0-3068 GCA_963612765.1 Oscillospiraceae bacterium | reverse complement strand
ATGCCGCCGGGGTAGGAGAACTGGCGGAAGAACTTCTGCAGGCCGGCCTCGTCGTTGGTGATGTCGGGGCGGATCTCACGGTAGGTGCCGTCGAGCAGGGACTGAGCAGTGCCGGCAGGGCCGCCGTGACCAGGGCCCATCAGGAAGATGGCGTTCTGCTGGTGGTCGGCGATAAGGCGGTTGACGTGGCCAAACAGGAAGTTCACGCCCGGGGTGGTGCCCCAGTGGCCAACCAGGCGGTGCTTGACGTCGGCACGGCCAAAGTCGCGCTTCTCGCCGGTCTTCTCGTCAACGAAGTCCTTCTTCATCAGCGGGTTGGAGCGAAGGTAGATCTGGCCGACGGAGAGGTAGTTGGCGGCGCGCCAATACTTGTCGACGCCCTCGAGCTCTGCCGAGTCGACGAGGTGATCGAGCTTCTGCCACGGGGTTCCGATGACGGGCTGTGCCATGCGTGTCCTCCTTTTTCTGCCGGGGCGCGAGGCCTCGGCGTGCGATCGCCCGCGAAGTTGGGTACGCGGGCGGTCCCTTTTCCTGTGATTCGAAGTATAGGGGGTAAAACGTTTTACCTCGCGAGAAAGTGAAAGAAATTTGTAATCGCAAGGCAAAATTTTGTAGTGACGGGCGAAGCGGCGAGAAGGCCGCGGCGGGCCGGGTGGCGATGCCGAGCCCGGTCGGCCAGCACCTACCGCCTGCGGACGCTGGCCTTGACGACCAGCCGCGGGGTCAAGACGCGCGTGATCGTCTCACCGCTGGACGCTCCGTCGACGGCTGCGCTGGCCGCCCCGGCCCCTGCACCCTCTTGCAGGCGACCGATCATGATCTCAATCGCACCCTGGGCCAGCTCGGCGACGTTTTGCTCGATCGACGTCAGCGCCGGCTCGAACAGCGAGTCGGCCGCCGAGTTGTCGTAGCTCACCACCGAGTAATCGCGCGGCACGCGCAGGTTCTCCTCGTACAGGCGCTTGAGCAGGCCCAACGCAATGTTGTCCGAGCTGGCAAAGACCGCCGTGGCGTCGGTGGCGAGAAGCGCGCGGGCGGCTTCGTAGGCATCACTAATATAGTAGGCGCTGCGAAGGACCAGGCCCGGGTCCAGCTCGATGCCCTTCTCGGCCAGTGCCTGAGCGTAGCCGGCCAGGCGGGCGACGCCGGTGTTTGACTCGGTGTTGACGATGCAGGCCACGCGGCGGTGCCCGTAGGACAAAAGGTAGCGCGTGGCCAGGTAGCCGCCCTGCTGGTTGTCAAAGCCAATGCGGTCGCAGTCAAAGCTGGGAATCACACGGTCTACCAGCAAAAACGGGACGGGCAGGGTGTCCAAAGTGCGGAGAAGCTCTGGGCGGGGCGGCTCGGAGGCCACCACCAAAAAGATCCCATCGACGCCTCGGTTGATGAGCTGGCGCACGAGCTGCAGGTCGTTCTCGGAGCGGTCGTCGGAGTTGGTGATAAACAGCGCGTACCCGCAGGCGCGGCAGCGAATCTCAAGCTCACGGGCCAAGGACGAGAAGAACGGGCTCACGATGTTGGGAACAATGAGCCCCAGCGTCTGCGAGTGCTGCATGACCAGGCTTCGCGCGATCTGGTTGGGCACGTAGCCCTTCTTGCGGGCGACTTCCTTGATGAGCTTGCGCTTCTCGGCAGAAATCTTGTTGGGGCGGTCGTTGAGCACCAGGGAAACGGCGGCCACCGACATGCCCGTCTCGCGCGCGATGTCCTTGAGCGTCACCTTTGCCATACCGTGCCTGCCTGCCCGTCTCGCCGGTTTGTTTTCCGTTGTGTCACCGTCTGCGGAGCTTAGGCGCACATCTTTATAATAGGGCACACTAGTGCCGCAACATAGCTTTCAAAGAAAGGGCCTACCGTGGATATCACGCCCCAAGAAGTTGCCGAAACACTGTCGATGGTCTCGGAGCAAAACCTTGACCTGCGCACCATTACCATGGGCATCAGCCTGGCCGGTTGCGCCGACGAGGACATGGGCCGCATGTGCGACAAGGTCTACGACAAGATCACCCGCACCGCCGAGCACCTGGTAGAGACCGCCGACGACCTCGAGGCCGAGTACGGCATCCCCATCGCCAACAAGCGCGTGAGCGTGACGCCGGTCGCCCAGATCGCTGCCGCCTGCCCCGACCAGGACCTCTCCCCCATCGCCCACGCCATGGACCGCGCGGCCCAGACCCTGGGTATCGACTTCATGGGCGGCTTCTCGGCCCTGGTGCAAAAGGGCATGGGCGCAACCGACCGCAAGCTCATCGCCAGCGTGCCCGAGGCCTTGGCCACCACCGAGCGCGTTTGCTCGTCCTTGAACATCGCGTCCACCCGCGCTGGCATCAACATGGACGCCGTGCTTCTCTCGGCCGAGACGATCCTTGAGTGCGCGCGCCGCACCGTCGACATCGACTGCTACGGCGCGGCCAAGTTCGTGGTCTTTGCCAACATGGTCGAGGACTCGCCGTTCATGGCGGGCGCCGTCCACGGCTCGGGCGAGGCCGACGCCGTCATCAACGTGGGCGTTTCTGGCCCCGGCGTCATGGCCGCGGCCCTAAGCGAGCTTCCTGCCAGCGCAAACCTCATGGAAGTCGCCGAGAAGATCAAGCAAACCGCCTTCAAGATCACACGCGCGGGCGAGCTTATGAGCCGCGAGGCCAGCCGCCGTCTGGGTGTCGAGAAGGGCATCGTCGACCTTTCGCTGGCGCCCACCCCTGCGGCCGGCGACTCGGTGGCCAAGATTCTGGAGATCATCGGCGTGGGCGAGTGCGGCGGCCCGGGTACCACGGCCGCGTTGGCCCTTCTCAACGACTGTGTCAAGAAGGGCGGCGTCATGGCGTCGTCTTCGGTGGGCGGCTTGTCTGGCGCCTTCATCCCCGTGTCCGAGGACGCCGGCATGATCCAGGCGGCCATCGACGGGGCGCTTTCCATCGAGAAGCTCGAGGCCATGACCTGTGTGTGCTCGGTTGGCCTGGACATGATCGCGGTGCCGGGCGACACCTCTGTCGAGGCGATTGCCGGCATCATTGCCGACGAGATGGCCATCGGCGTGATCAACACCAAGACCACGGCCGTGCGCCTGA
>CAVDXJ010000275.1:0-3085 GCA_963612765.1 Oscillospiraceae bacterium | reverse complement strand
GCCGCCAAGGCCCAGGCTTGCCGAGCCAAAGACGCACAGGATGGTCTGGAAGATAGATCCCACGACGTTGGAAAAGGCGTAGAGACCCATGCGGTGCATGGACGAGCAGACCTTTTGGAAGAACATGCACACGCCATAGAACGGCAGGGCGAAGATCAGGCCGTGGAGATACTCGACGACCATGGCAATGGATTCCTCAGACAGGCCAAAGATGCCCGAGAGAGGCTCGGCAAAGATATAGATCAGCATCGAGAGGGGCACCAGGTAGAAGATGATCTTTGAGGTGCCGCCCGTGAGGCCCGACTTGAAAGCTCGCATGTCCTCATGGGCATAGCTGTCGGACATCTCGGTGAACATCGTGGTGGTGATGGGCACGGCAAGAATGGCATAGGGCAACGAGTACCAGGGGCGCGCGTAATAAGAGGCCGCGGCGCCGGCGGGGGTCACAGCGAGCGTGGCGCTGCTCTGGACCGAGACCGTGACGTAGGTGCACACGACCATGACCAGCGAGGGAATGCCCAGTTTCACGGTGTCTTTAAGCGCAGGGTCATGCCAGTCGATGTGCAGGCGCAGATGAATACCGTGCTTAGCCAGCGACGGCATCTGCATGACGACCTGGATAAGGACGCCCAAGGGGTTGCCCAGCGCAAGGACAATCAAGGCCAGCTGCTGGTCAACGTTAAGAAGGGCCGCGTAGGCAAAGAACGACGCCGTGATGACGATGTTGTTGAAGATAGGCGCGGCCGAGCTCCAGAAGTAGTCCCTCTCGGCGTTGAGTACACCCGAGAAAATGGAGGACAGGGCATAGAGCACGACCTCGATGACGAAGAACCTAAAGAACCAGACCGTGAGATCGAAGTCGAACTCCGAGCTTGCCGAGAAAGCCTGTGTATAGACCAGCTGCCCTGCGAAGATAAAGCCCAGGACGGTACAAGCGCCCATAAGCAGGGTCACAATCGAGACCAGGTTAGAGGTGTATTCGCTCGCGCCTTTGGTGCCCAAGTTACGCTTGACCGACATGTAGACCGGCAAGAAGGCCGTGACGAGCATGCCGCCCACGACCAACTCATAGAGCAGGTTGGGCAGGTTGTTGGCCACGGTATAGCAGCTGGCCACCAGAGTGGTGCCCATCGCAAAGGCTTGGCCCCAGGTGCGGAAGAAGCCAGTGATGCGGCTCACGATGACCAGGGCGCTGATGAGAAGGGCCGACCTGCCCACCGAGGAGCTGTCGTTAGAAGAGTCCTTCTCGCCTGCCTTCACCTCGACCTCAAGGGCCGCCTCCTGGGAATCAGCCGAGAGCTCTTGCAGCTCCTCGGCCTGGGGCGGCACCGAGAAAATGGCGGTCTCCCCCGTCTCCATCTGGTCAAAACCAGAAGCGGTCTTCATATGTTTAGGCGAATACGGCAACGTGCGCACCTTTCCTTGGCCGATAAAACAGCTTTCAATATTCCCACGCACGCGAGCAGGCCAGAGCAAAACGCGAAGAAACCAAGCCAAACAACATAAGGGTGAAGACACAGTGGAGAGGCTTTATGGACGCCGCTCCCCTAGCGCGTGATGTCCGCGAAAGACGCGCCGAGAAACGCCGCGAGGGCCATGGGCTCGACCGTAAGGGAAAGGCCACGACGCCCTCCAGAGATTCCGATAGCGTCAAAAAGCTGGGCCGTCTCGTCGAAAAACGTGGGGAACGGCTTCTTGAGGCCCACGGGCGAGCAGCCGCCGCGCACGTAGCCGGTTACCGCCTCAAGGTCCTTGATGGGCATGAGGGCAAGGGACTTCTCGCCAGCTGCGGCGGCCGCCTTCTTTAGGTCGACCTCTTGCGCGACCGGGATGCAGCACACCACGTGGTCACCCGAGGGCGAGACGCACACCAGGGTCTTGAACGAGGCATCGGGGTCTTCTCCCAGCTGCTCGGCAATACGCACACCCACGCCACGTGAGACGTCGGCCTCGTCAAACTCCTGGTACGTATAGGCGATTCCCGCGCGGTCAAGCTCGCGCATGGCGTTGGTCTTCTGCGTCTTGTCTTTCTTGGCCATCTTCTCCCCCCCAAAGGCCTTTATGATTTGTCAGCCTACTTGTTCGCCGCCTGCTCGGCGCGCTTGTGGTCGCGCTCGAGGATGGGCGCCAAGAACTGGCCGGTATAGCTTTCCTTTACCTGAGCCACTTGCTCGGGCGTGCCGTAGGCGACCACCGTGCCGCCGCCGTCGCCTCCCTCGGGACCCAAATCCAAAATCCGATCGGCCATCTTGATGACATCAAGGTTATGCTCGATAACAAGCACGGTATTGCCGGCATCGACCAGGCGCTCAAGGACGTCAATGAGCTGACGAACGTCCTCGAAGTGAAGGCCGGTCGTGGGCTCGTCCAAGATGTAGAAGGTCTTTCCCGTCTGCTGGCGGTGCAGCTCTTTGGCAAGCTTCACGCGCTGCGCCTCTCCGCCAGAAAGCGTCGTGGCCGGCTGACCCAGGTGGATGTAGCCCAGGCCAACGTCGTGCAAGGTCTGGAGCTTGTTCTTGATCTTGGGGATATTGGTGAAGAAGGCCAAGGCCTCGTGCACCGTCATATCCAGGACGTCCGAGATGGTCTTGCCGTGGTAGGTGACCTCAAGGGTCTCGCGGTTGTAACGCTTGCCCTGGCAAACCTCACAGGGCACGTAGATGTCGGGCAGGAAGTTCATCTCGATCTTGATCTGGCCGTCGCCCTTGCAGGCCTCGCACCTGCCGCCGGCGACGTTGAACGAGAAGCGGCCGGGGCCATAGCCGCGCATACGGCTCTCGGGCGTGGAGGCGTAAAGTGCGCGCAAATCATCCCACAGGCCAATGTAGGTGGCCGGGTTGGAACGCGGTGTGCGGCCGATGGGCGACTGGTCGATGTCGATGACCTTATCGATCAGCTCGATGCCCTCAAGTTTTTTGTACGGACCCACTTCTCTCTTGGAACGGTGGATGGCGTTGGTGAGGGCAGGCGCCAAAGTGTCGGTAACCAGCGACGACTTGCCCGAGCCAGAGACGCCCGTGACAACAGTCAAAGTTCCCAGCTCGACCTTGGCGTTCACGTTCTTAAGGCTGTTCGCACTGGCACC
>CAVDXJ010000274.1:0-3088 GCA_963612765.1 Oscillospiraceae bacterium | reverse complement strand
AATACCTGCAAAGCAGCCAAACAGGCTGTATACTTTCGAACTGTATGCGTAACTTTTGACGTGAATGCAGGTATGAAACATGAGCGCTGCTGACTACAAAACGTTGACCACTGCACAGATCCGCGAGGATTTCCTCAAGTTCTTCGAGGCCAAGGGCTGCAAGCTCTGCGCTTCTTCCTCCCTTGTGCCCGACGATCCCTCGCTGCTTCTTGCCAACGCCGGCATGAACCAGTTCAAGGAGTACTACCAGGGCTCCAAGACCATGAAGGAGATCGGCGCCTGCTCGTGCCAGAAGTGCCTGCGCACCAACGACATCGACAACATCGGCGACGCTCGTCACCTGTCCTTCTTTGAGATGCTGGGCAACTTCTCCTTTGGCGGCTACACCAAGGCCGACGCCATCGCCTGGGCCTACGAGTTCATCACCGGCGAGGAGCACCTGGGCTTGCCCAAGGACCGCCTGTACATGACCGTCTTCGAGAACGACGACGAGGCCATCGAGCTGTGGCATGCCCAGGGCGTGGCCTACGACCACATCTCTCGCCTGGGCGAGGAGGACAACTTCTGGGCCGCCGGCCCCACCGGCCCCTGCGGCCCCTGCTCCGAGATCTACTTTGACCAGGGCGAGGAGTACGGCTGCGGCAGCCCCGACTGCGCCCCTGGCTGCGACTGCGACCGCTACCTGGAGTTCTGGAACCTGGTCTTTACCCAGTACGACCGCCAGGAGGACGGCTCGATGCCCGAGCTGCCCCACCGCAACATCGATACCGGCATGGGCCTCGAGCGCATTGCCGCCATCATGCAGCACAAGGGCACCAACTACGACGGCGACCTTCTCCAGTCCCTTATCGGCGTTGGCGAGAAGCTCTCGGGCCACACCTACGGCACCGACGCCGCTAAGGACCGCAGCCTGCGCATCCTGGCCGACCACTCCCGCGCTGTCACGTTCATGATCGGCGACGGTATCCTGCCCGGCAACGAGGGCCGCGGCTACATCCTGCGCCGCCTGCTTCGCCGCGCGGTCTACCACGCTCGCCTCATGAGCATCGAGAGCCCCTTCCTCTCTAACTACGTCGACGAGGTCACCCGCCTGATGGGCGACAACTACCCCGCCCTGCGCGAGCAGAACGCCCTTATCCTGGGCATTGTTCGCGCCGAGGAGGAGCGCTTTGGCACCACGCTGGACGCCGGCGAGGCCATGCTCGAGGCCGAGTGCGCCAAGCTGGCCGAAGGTGCCGTTTTGGCCGGCGAGGTGGCCTTCAAGCTGCACGACACCTACGGTTTCCCCATCGACCTTACCCGCGAGATCTGCGAGGCCGCCGGCCACGACGTGGACATGGACGGCTTCAACGCCTGCATGACCGAGCAGAAAGAGCGCGCCCGCGCGGCCGCCAACCGCGACGCCTGGGGCACCTTCAACGACGTGTGGACCGGTCTTTCCGATAAGCTGTCCGCCACCGAGTTCTGTGGCTACGACGCCGACGAGGCCTGCGACTGCAAGGTCGTGGCCCTGGTCGCGGGCGACGCCGAGGTCGAGGCAGCCTGCGTCGGCGACGAGGTGAGCGTCATTCTCGACAAGACCCCGTTCTACGCCGAGATGGGCGGCCAGTGCGGTGACACCGGTTACCTTGCCTCCGCTGCCGGTGCCCGCCTGCGCGTGAACGACACCAAGGGCAAGAACGGCCTCTACGTTCACAGCGCCGTCGTGGAGGAGGGCGAGCTCAAGGTGGGCGACGAGGTCTGCGCCATCGTCGACCACGGCCGTCGCGAGCTCATTCGCCGCAACCACACCGCCACCCACCTGCTGGACGCCGCTTTGAAGACCGTCTTGGGCGAGCACGTGAACCAGGCCGGCTCTTTTGTGGGCCCCGACCGTCTGCGCTTTGACTTCACCCACTTCGAGGCCATGACCGCCGACGAGCTTGCGCGCGTCGAGGGCCTGGTCAACGCCCAGATCTTTGCCGCCGAGCCCATCGTGACCCGCGTCATGGGCATCGATGAGGCCAAGGCCTCCGGCGCCGTGGCCCTGTTTGGCGAGAAGTACGGCGACGTGGTGCGCGTCGTCTCTACCGGCGAGTCCGACGAGCCCTTCTCCCGCGAGCTGTGCGGCGGCACCCACGCCCGCAACACCGCCGACCTGGGCCTCTTCAAGATCATCTCCGAGAGCTCGGTGGGTTCCAACGCCCGCCGTATCGAGGCCGTGAGCTCCATGGGCGCCATCGAGTACCTGGACGAGCAGCTTGAGACCTTGAACAGCATCGCCCGCGAGCTCAAGTGCCGCCCGGCCGACGCCGCCGAGCGCATCGCGTCCCTCTCGGCCGACCTGCGCGAAACCAAGAAGAAGCTCGAGGCCGCAACCACCGGTGCCGGCTCCGGCAAGGTAGCCGCCGCCTTCGAGTCCGCTGTCCAGATGGACGGCTACAAGTTGGTCGTCGCCCGTCTTGACGGCCTGGCGGGCAAGGACATGCGCGCCGCCTGGGACGGCATCCGCGACGCCGCCAAGGGCGAGGCCGTTGCCTGCGTGATCGCCAGCGCCACCACCGACGGCAAGGTTGCCCTTCTCGCGGGTGGCACCGACGACGCCGTGGCCGCAGGCTTTGCCGCGGGCAATGTGGTCAAGGCCATCGCCGGCTTTGTGGGCGGCCGCGGCGGCGGTCGTCCCAACATGGCCCAGGCCGGCGGCTCGGATGTCTCGGGCATCGACGCCGCCCTCGAGGCCGCCAAGAAGGAGCTTGGGCTCTAAGTGCGCGCACTGGCCCTTGATATCGGCGAGGTCCGCGTTGGCATCGCGGTGAGCGACCCGGCCGGGCGCGTGGCCTCGCCCGTGTGCGTCCTGCCTGCGGCAGAGGTCCTGGCGCATGCCTCGACCTTCCGCCGCGTGCTTGAGGATTGGGAGCCAGACGTCCTTGTCTGCGGTCGCCCCATGACGATGGCGGGCGAGGACGGCCCCCAGGCCCAGCGCATTATGGAGCAGGGCGAGAAAATCGCCCGTGCCTGCGGCCTTGACCTCGAGTTCGTTGACGAGAGGCTGAGTTCTGCCGAGGCCAAGCGCATCCTTCGCGAGCAGGGCCTTTCTGAGAAGTCCATG
>CAVDXJ010000273.1:0-3093 GCA_963612765.1 Oscillospiraceae bacterium | reverse complement strand
GGACTGTTTGAGCATGAAGAGAAACCCGGGGAGGGAGGCCGGGGACCGGCGGGACGCGAAGACCTTCTCAGCTGTTACACGTTGAACCGGAAGTGCATGACGTCTCCGTCGGCGACGACGTACTCCTTGCCCTCGATGCGCAGCTTTCCGGCCGTCTTGCAACCGGCTTCGCCGCCCAGCTCGACGTAGTCCTCGTAGCTGGCGACCTCGGCCTTGATGAAGCCGCGCTCGAAGTCGGAGTGGATGACGCCCGCGGCCTCGGGGGCCTTGGCGCCAATGCGCACGGTCCAGGCCTTGACCTCCATCTCGCCGGCCGTGAAGTAGCTCTGCAAGCCCAGCAGGCGGTAAGCGGCCTGTGCCAGGGTCTCGAGGCCGGACTTCTCAAGCCCCAGGTCGGCCAGGTACTCGGCGGCCTCCTCGGCGTCAAGCTCGGACAGCTCGGCCTCGACCTTTGCGCAGATGGGGATAGGGGTCACGCCGTCGATGGCGGGAAGCTCGGCACCCAGCTGGTCCTCGTCGACGTTGGCAACGATGAGGATCGGCTTCATGGTGAGAAGGAACAGGCCCTTAGCGGCCGCGCGCTCCTCGTCGTCCATCTCCATGGTGGCGGCGCGCTTGCCGTCGTTCAACCACTCCTGCAGGCGCTTGGCCACGGCCAGCTTAGGGGCCAGCTCCTTGTCGCGCTTGGCCTCCTTCTCGAGCTTGGGCAGCTGCTTTTCCAGGGTACCGATGTCGGCCAGGATAAGCTCTGTCATGATCGTCTCGGCGTCACCGGCCGGGTCGACAAAGTCGCCGGTGCGGCCCACCTCGCGCATGACGTTGGGGTCGGAGAAGTAACGCACGACCTCGCAGATGGCGTCGGTCTCGCGGATGTTGGCCAAGAACTGGTTGCCCAGGCCCTCGCCCTCAGAGGCGCCCTTGACCAGGCCAGCGATGTCCACGAACTCGACGGTCGCGGGCACGATGCGGCCGGGGTGCACGATGTCGGCCAGCTTCTGCAGGCGGTCGTCGGGGACGTCGACGATGCCCACATTGGGGTCGATGGTGGCAAAGGGGTAGTTGGCCGCCAGGCCGCCCTTCTTGGTGAGGGCGGTAAAGAGGGTCGACTTGCCAACGTTGGGCAGGCCAACAATGCCGATGGAGAGGGACACTTGGGAACTCCTAACTTACTTCTCGCCGCTGTCGCCGTCGCTGGCCAGGCCCTCGAGGGCATCGGCCGCGCGGTTGAGCTGCTTCTTTCCTTGTTCGATGTACTTCTTGGCCTCGGCCTTGGCCTGAGCCTTCTTGCGGGCGGCTTCCTCGGCCACTTTGTCGGGGATCACCAGCTCGCTGACGTCCATCTTTTCCATGGTCAGCGCGCCGTCCTCGCACACGGTCACGCACGCGCCGCACGAGACGCAGTAGGCCGGCTGGACGCTCACGTGGCCCGCGTTGTCTAGATCGATTGCGCGGGTCGAGCAGACCTTGGCGCACTCGCCGCACATGGTGCACTTAGACGTGTCGCACTCGGGGGCCGTGAGGTCGATGAAGTCGGCCAGGCCGGGGTCGTGCTGCAAGGCGCCCATCATGAGCTTGCGGTTTTGCGTGAGCATGCGCTGGCGGTTGTTGGACGTCTTGATGCCCACTGCGTCTTCCAGCTGTTTTTGCAGCTGGTCGATGCGCGCCGCGTGGTCCGAGATCTTCTTGGCCACGGCCTGGGCGCCGGCAAGCGCCGGGTTGGTACGGGTAACCAGGCGCTCGGCCGAGTGGATGGCGCTGCTCATGAACTGCGAGCGCTTGTACTCGCGGGTAAGCTCGTGGGTCATCTCGGCTTGGTCGGCCACAAGGCCCATCGAGGCCTGCGCCCACTCCTCGGCCGTACCGATGGCGTCGCAGTAGAACTCCTCGCCCGTGGTGGTCTTGCAGCGGTCGCAGATACCGACGGGCAGGTAGACGTTGATGTTGTCGTAATCGGCCATCAGTGAGAACCACAAATCGCGCGAGATGGAGCCCACGCAGGCGAGAACAACCTCGTTCTCTTTGGGCAGGCGCTTGATCGCGCGGGTGCAGGTGATGTAGCACTGCTCGTAGGACGACGCGATGCGCGCGATGCGATCGTAGAGAAGGCGCGGCATGTGACGACGGTTGGCCAGGGCCTCGACGGGGCAGGCGGCCACGCACAGGCCGCACTTACGGCACGAGTCGTCGATCTTCACGGACTGCTTGTGGATCTCGATGGCGTGGGCCGGGCACACGTCAACGCACGCCGAGCACGTCTTGGGGTTCTCGGAGTTGACGCGCAGGCAGCGGCTGGAGTTTGCGTAGGGCTTCTCCTTGTATTCCGCCGGGTCAAAGACCTTGCGCTGAGCCGGGTCCATGGCCAGCTGGTCGGCGATCGAGCCAAACGGGTTGGACAACGCCTGCCAGTCGCTTTGGATGTCGATCAGATCATCGAGTAAGTCACGTTTTTGAGCCACCGCCACACCTTCCCTCTCGTATGCAGCAATGCTCCATTCTACCCCAGCGCCGCAAGCGGAATCATGACGTCTACGGCAAACGTGCCATCACCGGCTTTAACGGAGAAGGTCCCGCCGTACTTCTCGGCGATTCCGCGCATGGAGCGCACACCAAAACCATGGTTGGCCTGGTCTTCCTTTGTGGTGGCCGGCAGGCCGTCGGGACCCAAGGCGGGGGCGGCGGCGCAGTAATTCTCCACGTGGACGCTGGCGCAGCCCATGGTGCGGCGGACTACCAACGTGATGGAGCGTCTGGCCGCGTCGTCCAGCTGCCCCACGGCCTCGATCGCGTTGTCCAGCGCATTGCCAAACAGCGAGTAAATGTCGGCCGCGGCCATCATACCCAGGGCCTCGCCATCGGCAATGCAGGTCAGCGTGATCTGGCGGCTTTCGCACAGCAGGCGCTTCTCGGTCAAGATCGTGTCCAGGGCCTGGTTGCCTGTTTGCACAGACGAGTCGTACATCCGCACCGTACGCGCCAGGTCCTCAAGAACAGCCCCGTCGACCGCCGCATTTCCGCTGCTCAGGGCACGAATCTGGTGGCGCAGGTCGTGGCACTTGATGTTGATGGCCTCGATGTTCTCGCGCGAGACGCGCA
>CAVDXJ010000272.1:0-3105 GCA_963612765.1 Oscillospiraceae bacterium | reverse complement strand
CACGCGCTCGGCCTTCCGAATGTCGCCCCCGAGGCAGCCGAGGATTTTGTCGTATGCCTCTGCGCAATTGGCAACCATCTTGAATTCATCAAGGGGCAGGACACCCTGTTAGGAACGACAAACACGCTCGCGGTCAACGGCACCATAAACCTTGACCTCATGCCCGCGGCCGAGCACGGGAGCATCATCCTTCTTAAAGCCAGCCTATCCACTCTACCCGGCGATTATATCGACTACCGAGACAAGCGGATTCACGCAGTCCGAAACAAACCGGGCGCGGAGCTGCGAATCGTTGAAGGATAAGCGCGGGATACGGTGAGAATACCAGTTGCCAAATGGCGGAACGCGACATTGACTCGCGGCGTCTTAAACTGGGGGCCATGACTTGCCCATTACAGTCAGAAATGCAGGTGACCCCTCGCCCGAGCGGCGGCCCGAGCCGAGGGGTTACGATTGTGCCGCATCTCAAAGGAGCGCCGATTGGGCGACCGCGCACGGCCGAACGCCCCTGCCCCTCGAGGGCTCGGGGGTGTTGCCGTCGCGGGCGCCGCCACCCGTTTCTTCAACACTGCCCCAGCCACTAACCTCGGCGAATCCTCCTGTCGAGAAAATATAACCAGACACCGGCGAACTCAGGTTTTGAGCTGCTCTTTTCAATGTCTTCGCGCAGCTTTTTACACGCGCTCACCAGGTTCCCACCCTGTGCAGCGCCTTCCATCCATTTATAAAGCTTCTCAATCACTGCCTTCCTATTCTGAGGAAGGTACGCCGCCTCGCAATTGAGATTCAGTGTCTCGCACAGATCTCTTCGAACGGCCTCATCGGTAGAGTCGATCTTGCCGTTCCCGAGGTATTTGATTCCCTTGAGCGTCTCGGGTTTAAGGGGATTCACGGCAAGGGCTTGGTTACGACGCGCCCTATCACAAGTAAGCGCATCTGCAGAACCGGCTCTCTCGTTGCCGTCGCAAACGGCAAGCATGTTGGCATAATCTACATCCTCACCGGGCCCGCAAACACTTTGGGGCACAATATGCTCAACATGCGAAGTGTCTGCGTTTATTTTCCGCATGCAATAGGCGCAAAGCCCGCCCTGTTCGCTACAAAGCGCCTCCCGAATAGGCTTCTGATTTCTAACCTCACCCCAGCTAATGGATACGTTTGGAGTCATGCGCAGCTCATTCAACGCTTCAGTTAACGCGGCCGGCTGTGTGCCTTTATAGATTGGAATCACAGCGTCTCACGCCCGCTCAAGGAACAACGCCGTCCGCGCGGCAACAACCTCGGTATCACTTGACCCAACCAAGTCAACCAAAGCGTTTAGCTCCGCCTCGGCCGCTTCATATTGTTCTGCATCCAAGTCCTCGTAAAAGGCGTTAAAGCGCTCACGAACGTCCGCAGGACGCTCATCCACGTCCATGACGGTTTTGAGAACCCGAGCAATATTGCCCCCATAAGTCTCTGTGCCCTGGGATGTCACCCCATCAGAAGTCAAAATGCGCAGACAACTCGCCTCGACCGAAGAGATGACTATGGGAGCATGCGTCGTCACGATAAACTGCACCGCAGGAAATGCCGTGCGGAGGTCCCCCAGAATTCGCGCCTGCCACTTTGGGTGCAGATGGAGGTCGACCTCGTCTATCAGAACGATTCCCGGTCCAAGACAGGCATTCTCGCCAAGCTGGGGGTTCAGCTGCGCCATTCTTCGTGCGATATCCGCAAACATAAGGGATGCCGACCGATATCCGTCGCTCATGGAAGACGCTGGTTCTATCGTCGTTCCCCCCGTGCCGATCTTGAACTTGACGACGACGTCCTGAAGCTGAAGATCAAAGTAAGCGGAGACATCGGTTACTTCAGCGGCGCTTGAATAGCAGTTCGCGAAAGCCCGCATGACGCAGGCCAGCTCCGGACTCTTTGAGCCAGACTGAAGCTCCCAGAGCGTCATGTTACGCATCCAGGTCAAGGTTTGATTTTCATTGATGGACGCCTCGAAAGCATCCGAATAAGCCTTTGTTCTCGAAGCCAGATAGGAACCAGAATCTCCCGATAAGGAACCGCCGGCGCGCTTAACAGCAAAGCGGTTTGCATCGTAATAAGCAAGGACTGGCAAGACAACATCATCGCCTGCGGAAACACGCCGCTGGAGCTCTTGTCCAGCAAGGATGATGGATTGAGCGCCCTTTCTCGTCATTTTCGATTTGTCGGAAGATAGCTCACGCGACCAACAGTAAGGGTGTCCGTTGAGCGACCCCATGGACTCGATGCTCACCGGATACTGTCCCTGGCGAATCGTGGCAGAACCCATTTGAACGGTAATGTAGCGGGCGTCGCCTTTTCGTATACCGCAGCTCTGAGAGTCCTCCATCTTTTCAAGCAAGGAGCTGACCGCTACGGCGCACCCATCGAGCAACGTCGTTTTTCCGACGCCGTTATTGCCGACCACCACGTTCAAATAGTCGTCAAAGGAGACGTGGAGCGCCTCGAACCTTCTATAATTTTTCAAATCAATACTTCTGATACTGAAGTCGTAATCGCGCATGAGGCATCCTTAAGAAATTAGGTGAGGTGCAACTACTATAGACGATGAACGCAAAGGCGCGAGAATAGTGCGGGAAAACCCCAGGAGAGACGTCCTCAACGCGATTTATCTTTGTACTCTAGCAACAGAAAGCTCGCGCAGCACAGGGAGTAAAGGGCGTCATATCGAGCTTCCTTTTCGTCATCTGGCAAGGACGCGAATTCTTCCTCATAGTGATCTGTCGCTGGATCAAGATTGTTATGACGTATATTCCATCTATTGAATCCGCGAAATAGGTCGGAAGTCGCATTACCGGCAAGCTGTTTAAGATCACCCCGACGCGGCTCAAGTTCTTTGGCCAAGTTAGCCAAGATACTTGCCTTGACCCTTAAATCACCTTCGTACCCACGATAGCGATACTTGAGAAGTTCGGCCGAGACCCCGCCATCCGCGCTTTCAACAGCAGCCCGAGTCCACCCGTCGACCGGAACGGCTATATATAAACCAGACCGGTCCAAAAACAGCTGATGTTCGGCCGCGGCTACAACCGCCTCAATATAAGAGCAAATTCTCGAAGCGTCCTCTGC
>CAVDXJ010000271.1:0-3110 GCA_963612765.1 Oscillospiraceae bacterium | reverse complement strand
ATACGCCACGTCGCGTGTGCCCGTCGCTGCAAAAACGTAGTACTCGCGCTTGCCGAGGCCCGAGCCGGACGCGGCTTGCGCCAGTGCGGCGGCGTCATCGTCACAGGTAGAGCCGTCCCCGCCCAAGGCCAGCCCGCCGCTCATGGGCATGAAGTACTCAAACCGATCCAGCCCCTCTAGAAACACCCGCCAGGTTGTGGTGCCGCCGGCCGAGAAGCCGCCGAAGGCGCGGTGCGAGCGCGACGCCGCGAAGCCTTCGTCGGTGGTGTCTTGCGCGTAGGTGTGGTAGTGCGACTCGACGGCGGGCATCAGGTCGCCGCGAATTTCTCCCGAGTAGAAGATGGGCGTCGTGTCGTGGTACCACTCGTTGCCGCTGGGCAGGTAGGGCATGACGATGATCAGCGGCGGGATGGAGCCGTCCTCGATCATGTGGTCGATCATGTTCTTAAAGCTGTCGCCGTACTCGTACATCCAAGTGCGCTCGTCTCCGTACGCGCCGTGCTGCAGGTAGAGGATGTCATAGCGCGTCTGGGCATCGTTTTGGTCGTAGCCGTACGGCAGGTAGACGGTGGCCTCGCGCACGATGGCGTCGCCGTTGCCAACATAGTCGCGCGTGTTGTAGGCGAGGGCCTCCAGCGTACCCTGGTGATCGGCCGGGTCGTAGTAGCCGCCGGGCACGGCCGTTAAGGTGACGTTTCTCATCGCGACCTCGTTGATGCTTGCCTCGACTTCTTGCGGAGAAGGGCTTGCCTGGGCCGCGGCGCCGTCCTCGTCAGCGGCAGCCTCGGACTCTTGGGCCGCCGCTGCGCCGCTCGCCTGCCCGTCGACCTCGCTTGCCAAAGGCGCCGCCGAACAGGCCGCCAGCGCCACGCACGAGGCCACGGCCACGCAGGCAATCCCGGTCTTTAACTGGTCTTTTCGCATCCTGTCCCCTTTAGTGAGAAGGTCTTCTCGCCGCCTGGTCCCGCGTATGCGCTATGCGTCGATGGACACAAGCCGGTAGGCGCGGCTTCCCACGCCGATGGCCGCCGCATGCTCGAGCTGGATAATCCCCTGACGCTCCTCGATACGGCGCACCAAAGAAGCGCCGTCGGCCGCCGCGTAGACAAGGTCAACGCAGGCCTGGTCAAGGGCCACGGGATCGGTGCTTGCCAGGATTCCGATGTCGGCCATGTCGGGCTCGTCGGGGTTGGCCTCGCAGTCGCACGCGATCGAGAGGCGGTTCATTACGTTGATGTACAAGATGTTCTCGCCCATGTGGTCGCTGACGGCCTTCGCAGCCTCGGCCACGCTCTCCAGAAAGACATTGGCCGGATATCCCCAGCCAAAACCCGTGACCTCGGATCCGCCCGTGTGGATAAGGCTTTTGCCGCTCGACGACGCAAAGCCAATCGAAATGTTCTTGAGCGCGCCGCCAAAGCCGGCCATACCGTGCCCCTTGAAGTGAGAAAGCACCAGGTACGAGTCGTAATTGGCAAAGTGGGACCCCACCACGTCCTGGCTAAGGTGCATGCCGCCCGCCACGGGGATGCTCATTGTGCCCTCCGCGTCCATGATGTCCACGTCGGCAATCTGGGCAAAGCCGTGGTCCTGGGCCGTCTTAAGGCCGCCGTCGGCCGTGCTGCGCGAGCCGGGGTAGGCCGTCGTGGTCTCGACGATGGTGCCGCCCACCTCGTTTACCAGGGCGGCAATCAGGTTGGGGCGCAAGAAGTTGGAGTTGGCGCCCTCGCCGGTGTGCAGCTTCACGCCCACCTTGCCAGAGAGCTCGCGCCCTAGGGCGGCGTATGCGGCGAGAAGCCCGTCCGAGCTGATGTCGCGTGTGATGTAGACGGCGGGTGCCGAGCTGTCCTGCGTCTGGTGCTCGAGCGTTCCCTCGTCTGCGGCGTCAGGAACCTCACCGGTTGTGGGCTCGGCGCTTTGCGCGGCAGAGGCCGAGCCATCCCCGCCCTGCTCGGCACCTTGGCAACCGGCGATAAAGGCGGCGCTGCCGATCCCGGCCGCCCCAATGAAGTGCCTGCGTGTAAGGTCGTTGCTCATTTATGACTCCTCTCGTGCATCTTGGTGGCGCGGCCAAGCGGCGTGCCTTTGCTAGCGGTAGGACTTCTCGTAGATGGAAACCACGTCCTCGTCGGACATCTCAAAGCGGTCGCAGAAGAAGAGGCCGCCCATGGTCGCCTTGGCGTCGACGGCCATCTGGGCGAACTCCTGCGGCTCGATGCCGTAGTCGCTCATGCGCAGGTCGGACACGCCGCAGACCTCCATAAGGCTGTCCAGGGCGGCGAGAAAATCCTGCGGGGTGCGGGCGTCGGCGTATCCCAGGGCGCGCGCCAGCTCGATGAAACGCTCGTCGCAGACGTGTTCGTCGATCCAGCGGCCAAAGTAGGCCCTCGAGATCATGATGAGGCCGGCCCCGTGTGGCAGCTCCTGGTGGTGGCCAGAAAGCGCGTGCTCCATGGCGTGCTGGCTCACGCAGGAGCAGACCTCCATGGAGTAGCCGCTCATGGTGTTGGCAAAGGCCACCTTGGTGCGGGCCTCGAGGTCGCTGCCGTCGCGCACGGCGCGGGGCAGGTACTGGGCGATGTTGCGGACCGCAGCGAGCTCGACCATCTCGGCCGCCTCGTTGCAGAACTTGGAGAGATAACCCTCGACGCTGTGGAAGAGCGCGTCGAAGCCCTGGTAGGCCGTGAACGCGGGCGGGACGGACAGCATGAGCTCGGGGTCAACGATGGCCAGCTCGGGGTAGCCGCCCTGGAAGCCGATCTTCTCGTGCGTCTGCGGGTTGGTCACCACGCCCCAGCAGTCGACCTCGCTGCCGGTGCCGGCGCTGGTCGTGATCTCGATGTAGGGGAGGGGCTTCTGAGCAAGGGGCCTGCCGCCGCCGGTGCCGCCCTGCACGTAGTCCCAAACACGGCCGTCTACCTGCGGCGCCACGGCCGAGATCACGGTCGCGGAGTCCAGGACGGATCCGCCGCCCAGGCCCACCACGAAGTCGCAGCCGTTCTGGCGGGCGCACTCGACGCCTTCCATGATCGTGGCCTCCAGCGGGTTGGACTGAATCTTGTCGAAGACGACGTACTCGGCGCCCGCCGCGGTAAGGCCCTTCTCGACGG
>CAVDXJ010000270.1:0-3120 GCA_963612765.1 Oscillospiraceae bacterium | reverse complement strand
AGGACGCCAACGTCCGTCACGCCATGTCCCTGGCCATCAACCGCCAGAACATCGTTGACACCCTCTTCGAGGGCGTGCGACAGCCTGCCGACAACATCTTCCCGCCGATCATCGACAACAAGGCAGCTGCCTGGGAGTACGCTAAGTACGACAAGGACGCTGCCCAGAAGATCGTCGACGAGAACGGCCTCGCCGGCACCGAGATCACCTTGTCCTACAACTCCGGCGGCGGCCACGAGGACATCATGTCCTGCATCCAGGCCGACCTCGAGGCCGTGGGCTTCAAGGTGACCCAGCAGTCCCAGGAGTGGGCGGCTTACCTCTCTGGCCTGACCGACGGCTCCTTCCAGGTTGGCCGTCTGGGCTGGATCGCCGACTATCCCACCATGGACAACTTCATCTATCCCAACTTCTTCTCGAGCGCCGACAACAACTACTCGCGTTACAACAACCCGACCGTTGATGCCGACACCCTGGCTGCCCGCCAGATCGTCGACGAGGACGAGCGCAAGGCCGCTTACCGCGCCATCAACGACAAGGTCGCCCAGGACATGCCGATCATCCCGATCATGTTCTACTCTCACGTCCACCTTGGCTCCAAGCGCATCAAGTCCCTGTACTATGATGCCCAGGGCAAGGCCGACCTCAAGAACGCCGAGCTTAGCGCTTAAGCGTTAGGGCACCTGTCTTGATTCTTTAGGACATAAGAACAGCGCGGGACACCGGCCCTATGCGGTCGGTGTCCCTTTGCCGTTCTTTGTTATTGGTTTGTTGTGCTGTTGTCTGTCCTTCCGTACAGACGCGAGGGCAATCCGCGGGAAGGCCCGATAACAGCGCAACGAAGTCGGAAGTTTTAACTGTAGAGGGGGGATATCGTGGGAAAGTACATCGTGAAGCGCATCATTCAGTTCATCCCGGTCTTTCTGGGCGTGACGCTGATTCTTTTTGCGCTTGAGAACATCGTTCCCGGCGACCCGATCAAGCTTATGGCCGGCGAGAAGAAACTCGACGCCCAGACCGAGCTCAACCTGCGCGTGACCTATCACCTGGTTGAGACCGACGACTCCGGAAACGTCGTCTATGACGAGTCCGGCAACCCCGTCGAGACGCCCATGTGGAAGCGCTACGTCATGTATGTCGGCGGCCTTGTCCAGGGCGATCTTGGCACTTCTTACCAGCGTAAGGGCCAGGCGGTCGCGGACATCCTTCTCGCCAAGTACCCCTACACGATCAAGCTCGCCATCGTGGCCATCGTGTTGGAGACGATCATCGGCATCGGCGCGGGTATGATCTCGGCCATCAAGCGCTACTCGTTCTGGGATGTGCTGGTAACCCTCATCACCTCCATCCTCGTCGCTATGCCCGCCTTCTGGCTCGGCATGCTGCTGCAGCTCTTCTTTGGCGTCGTTCTTAAGAACGCCACCGGCGGCGCATTCTACCTGCCGGTTTCCGCGGACTTCTCGCCGTACGCCGAGTTCCAGAGCTGGATCTACTACATCTTGCCGGCCGTCACCCTGGCCGCGGTGTCCACGGCGTACACCGCCCGCATCATGCGCTCGCAGCTGCTCGAGGTCATGAACCAGGACTACATCCGCACTGCTCGCGCCAAGGGCCTCTCTCGCCGCTCGGTCATCTGGCACCACGCGCTGAAGAACGCCCTTATCCCCGTCGTCACCTACATCGGCAACGACTTCGGCGGCATGATGGCCGGTGCCATCCTTACCGAGACGGTCTTCAACTGGCCGGGCGTTGGTAACGAGACCTACCGAGCGATCTCCCAGCGAGACTGGCCGATCGTGCTTGGCTCCGTCACCGTCATCGTCGTGCTGGTCATGGTCATCAACCTGATCGTCGACGTGTCCTACGCGTTCCTTGACCCGCGCATCCGTTTCGATAACTCCGGCAACGACAACTAAGGAGGTGCACCGCATGTCTGAAGAGAAGCAGAACCAAGAGGCCGTCGACAACGACAAGGCCACTAAGCCCGCGCAGGCCCGCACCCTTTGGGGCGACGCCTGGAAGCGCCTTAAGAAGAACAAGCTTGCGATGGTCGCCATCGTCTGGATTGTCTTTATCGTCCTGGTTGCCTTGACCGCGGACCTCTGGGCACCCCAGTGGCTGGGCGACCCCACCGCGGCCGACTCCACGACCATGACGGCCAACTCCCGCCTGGCCCCCTCGCCCGAGCACCCCTTTGGCACCGACACCCTGGGCCGCGACGTCTTGTGCCGCGTTATCTACGGCGCGCGCGTCTCGCTGGCCGTCGGTCTTCTCGCCACCGCCATTTCCACGGCGATCGGCCTGGTCATGGGCGCTATCGCGGCCTACTACGGCGGCATCTGGGACACCATCGTCATGCGCCTGGCCGACATCTTCATGGCCTTCCCGTACACGCTCTTCGTCATCGCGATGATCGCGGTCTTGGGCAACGGTATCCAGAACGTCTTCATCGCCATCGGCCTTTTGGGGTGGCCCTCGATCGCGCGTGTCTTCCGCTCGGCGATCCTGTCGGTCAAGGAGAACGACTACGTCGATGCCGCCCGTGCGATGGGTGCCTCTGACCTGCGCATCATTGCCCGCCACATCTTCCCCAACTCCGTGGCCTCCATCGTGGTCTACGCCACGATGAGCATCGGCGGCGCCATCCTCACCGAGTCGTCGCTGTCCTTCCTTGGCATGGGCGTCGTTCCCCCCGACCCCTCGTGGGGCAACCTCATTTCCGACGGCCAGACCTATTTGGCCACCCAGCCTTGGCTGATGATCATGCCCGGCCTGGCAATCCTTTCCACCGTCCTGGCGTTCACGCTTTTGGGCGATGGTCTGCGTGATGCCCTCGACGTTAAGATGAAGGACGCATAAGCCATGTTTGGAAAAAAGACTGTTTACGATCCTTCTAAGGATCTCAAGAACCAGCCGGTGCCCGAGGGCTCCCACCTTCTTGAGGTCGACGACCTCAAGATGTACTTCCACACCCAGGACGGCGTTGTCAAGGCCGTCAACGGCGTGTCCTACACCTTGGACCGCGGCGAGACCCTGGGCGTCGTCGGCGAGTCCGGTTCGGGCAAGTCGGTGACCTCGCTCACCATCATGGGCCTCATCGAGATGCCCCCGGGCAAGATC